>NZ_JASGSR010000219.1:0-6517 GCF_040446015.1 Bradyrhizobium sp. INPA03-11B | reverse complement strand
ACCAACAGGCCGCTCGCGAGCGCGCTTCTATATCGCGCCGTAGCGAGCGGGCGGCCGGCCCGTTACCCCATCTACGGGGACCAGGCTCGAGCTTCCGGCTTCGTGCTTCGCACGTCCGGGAACGACGAACGGATAAAGCCTACGCGCTCGACCCCTTCGCCTTCGGGCGGCGCAGGTGCTCGTCGAGCCGCGGCATGATCTCGACGAAATTGCAGGGGCGCGTGCGGTAGTCGAGCTGCGCGCCGAGGATGCCGTCCCAGCCGTCGCGGCAGGCGCCGGGCGAACCGGGCAGGCAGAAGATGAAGGTCGCGCCGGCAACGCCGGCGGTGGCGCGGCTCTGGATCGTCGACGCGCCGATCTTGGCATGGCTCAGCATATGGAAGGCGATCGAGAAGCCGTCCATCCGCTTTTCGAACAGCGGCTCGACCGCTTCCGGCGTCACGTCGCGGCCGGTGAAGCCGGTGCCGCCGGTGGTAATGACGGCATCGACGCCGGAGTCCGCGATCCAGCGCCGGATCACGGCGCGGATCGCCTCGACATCGTCGGTGACGATCTCGCGCGCCGCGAGCTTGTGGCCGGCCGCGGTGAGACGCTCGGCGAGCGTGGTGCCCGACTTGTCATCCACAAGCGTGCGGGTGTCTGAAATCGTCAGCACCGCGATGTTGAGCGGGACGAATTGCTTGGTTTCGTCGATTGAAGACATGGCCTGCTCTCTCGCTCCCTCTCCCGCTTGCGGGGGAGGGTTGGGGTGGGGGTGTCACCGCGAGTCATATAGTGGAGAGAGCCCCCACCCGCATCGCATCTAACGATGCGATGCGACCTCCCCCGCAAGCGGGAGAGGTGAACTGAACCCGCGGCCTTGCCCCCTGTTGAACCGGCTTCCTACCCGCCGCCGAACGTGTTGCAGGCCTGCACGGTGCCCTGCTGGTAGCCGGTCATGAACCATTGCTTGCGCTGCGCGGCGGAGCCGTGGGTGAAGGAATCCGGCACCACCCGGCCCGTCGCCTGCCGCTGCAGCGTGTCGTCGCCGATCGCGTTCGCGGTGGTCAGCGCGGCATCGATGTCGCCGGCCTCGAGGAAGCCGGGCCGCTTCTTCTCCTCGCGATTGACCCAGACGCCGGAGAGACAATCGGCCTGCAGTTCGACCTTGACCTGCAGCGCGTTGGCCTCGGCCTTGCTGCCGGCCTGCTGCTGCAGCCGGTTCACGCGCGGGATGATGCCAAGCAGGTTCTGGATGTGATGCCCGGCCTCATGCGCAATGATATAGGCCGCGGTGAACTTGCAGGCATTGCCCGAACAGCCGCGGAAGCGCGTCTCGACCTCGCGGAAGAAGCCGGTGTCGAGAAAGATGGTCTTGTCCGGCGGACAATAGAACGGTCCCATCGCCGACTGCGCCATGCCGCAGCGGCCGCCATTGGTGGCGTTGCGGAACAGCACGATCTTCGGACCGGTGTAGGACTGACCGCTGGCCCTGAAGATCTCGCTCCAGCGATCGTCGATTTCACCCAGGATGCCGGCGATCATGCTGCCCATCTCGTCAGTCGGCGCGCCGCGCTTGGCCTGCCCGCCCGACGACTGCCGATCGGTCTGATACGTCGGCGCCTGGCCGCCGCCGGTGAGAATCTCGGCGCCGCCGATCAGGATGCGCGGGTCGATGCCGAAGGCGTAGCCGAGCAGGCCGAGCACGATGACCGTGCCGATGCCGAGCCCGCCACCGCCGCCCATCGGAATCCCGAAGCCGCCACCACCGCCGCCGCCTCCGCTGTCGTCGCGACGGTCTTCGATGTCGTCGCTGCGGCGGAAATCATCATAGCGCATGGCGGTTTCCCTTCATTCCCGTCGGCGACCCATTGCGGGACACACCAACCTAAAATTTCCATTCTGTTAATCAATATCCTGCCCGGCAAAAATTGCCTAGCCCGTTGCAGGCGCGTCCTTTGCGCCGCGAACACTACAAACGCCGGCCAATTTACCGGCCGAATCGTGCCGGTTTGATGATCCGCAAAATTTTTCGCAGAACGCGCTGATGTTGCAGCACAACGCCGACGACAATGCGCCACGTCGTTCAAAAGCTGCTGCAATCTTTTGCATGAACATTTCCAATTAAGTCGATTTTTACTTTGCCGGGTCAATGTGACGCCAGTCGGTTGTTTAGTCCCGCGTCGCCGACAGCGTCGCCTGAGTCAGAGTTCTTGAGTCATGGTAGTGTCGCGTCGCGGGGCGTCTGCAAGGGCGCCCCGCACTAAATTTGAGAGTGCCCCGTCGAGCCACATCGTCATTGGCGATTGCGTGGCCGAATTGTCGAAGCTTCAGGCCGGCTCGGTCGACCTGGTCTTCGCCGATCCTCCCTACAATCTGCAGCTCAAGGGCGATCTCAAGCGCCCCGACGAATCGCATGTCGATGCCGTCGACGACGACTGGGACAAGTTCTCGTCGTTCGCTGCCTATGACGATTTCACCCGCGCCTGGCTCTTGGCCTGCCGCCGCGTGATGAAGCCGTCGGCAACGCTGTGGGTGATCGGCTCCTATCACAATATCTTCCGCGTCGGCGCGATCATGCAGGACCTCGGCTTCTGGCTCCTGAACGACATCGTGTGGCGCAAGTCCAATCCGATGCCGAACTTCCGCGGCCGCCGCTTCACCAACGCGCACGAGACCATGATCTGGGCCGCGCGCGACGAGAAGGCCAAGGGCTACACCTTCAACTATGAAGCGCTGAAGGCATCCAACGAGGACGTGCAGGCGCGCTCCGACTGGCTGATTCCGCTGTGCACCGGCGAGGAGCGCCTCAAGGGCGACGACGGCAAGAAGGTCCATCCGACGCAGAAGCCCGAGCAGCTGCTCGCGCGCGTACTGCTGTCGTCGTCGAAGCCGGGCGATCTCGTGATCGATCCGTTCAACGGCACCGGCACCACCGGCGCCGTCGCCAAGCGCCTCGGCCGCAACTATATCGGCTTCGAGCGCGACCGGACCTACGCCGCCGCCGCCGAAGCCCGCATCGCCGCGGTCGAACCGCTGCCGGAAGCAACGCTGGCGCCGTTCATGACCGCGCGCGAGGCGCCGCGCGTCGCGTTCTCCGAACTGATCGAGCGCGGCATGATCGTGCCCGGCGCAAAGCTGGTCGACGCCAAGAAGCGCCATGGCGCCCTGGTGCGCGCTGACGGCGCCATCATGCTCGGCGACAAGGTCGGCTCGATCCACCGCATCGGCGCGGTCGCGCAGGGCTCCGGCGCCTGCAACGGCTGGACCTTCTGGCACGTCGAGACCAAGACGGGCCTGCGCCTCATCGACGAGCTGCGCGCCGAGATCCGCTCCGAGATGGCGGTGGGCTGAGGCGCGCCGCGGTTGGGGTAGCGTAGGATGGGTAGAGCGAAGCGAAACCCATCACTTTCTCGCCGTGTGATCGATGGGTATCGCTTCGCTCCACCCATCCTACGGTTCTGAGACTTGGGCCGACTTATCCTCCTCCGTCATTTCGGGGCTCGCGAAGCGGCGCCCTAAGATGCGCAATTGCGCATCGGGGAATGACGAGGGTAGATGACGCCGTCTTGAACGCGGCCGCCTTGTTGCGCCACGGCGGCGGGCTTACATTGATGCCCGTCACTTGCCGTTTCGATTGGTCGCCCCGATGCGAAGACAATCCGAGACCTTGCTGCTGGTGCCGCTGCTGCCGATCTTCCTGCTCGGCATGTTTCCGATGCTGCTGATCGGCCTGCTCGGATTCTTCGGCTTGATCATCTTCGGCATCCTGCTGGTCTGCGTCGGGCTGACGCTCGGCCTCGAGGCACATGGCGAATTCAACGAAGAGATCATCGTGCACGGCTTTGCCCGCGGTTCCGAGCGCGCGACGCAGCTTTCACACCTGCATGCTGCGACCCGCTCCGCCGCCCTGCTGGACCTCGCCGGAATTGCGCTGGTCATCGCGGGTATCCTGGGCTTCTTCTGGGCCGGCTGACCAGCGCGGCACGCGACCCTGATTCACAAACTCGTCGCTTGCGCGTTGCGGCGAAATTTGCGCAAGAGGGACCTGTCTGCGGCCTTCCCCGCCGCGTCCCGTCTCGCCGGTCGCAAGAACCAAGGGAGTCACTTCATGATCAAATTCTATTTCAATGGCGCGCCGAACCCGAACAAGGTCGCACTCTTCCTGGAAGAATCCGGCCTGCCGTTCGAGGCGATCCCGGTCGACACCCGCAAGGGCGAGCAGTTCGCGCCTGATTTCCTCAAGGTCAATCCGAACGGCAAGGTGCCGGCGATCGACGATGACGGCGTGCTGGTGTTCGATAGCAACGCCATCCTGCTTTACCTCGCCGAGGAGCACGGCAAGTTCCTGCCCGCCAACACCCCGGCCAACCGCGCCGCGACACTGTCCTGGCTGATGTTCATTGCGACCGGCCTCGGCCCGTATTCCGGCCAGGCCGTGCACTTCAAGCATTTCGCGCCGAAGGACCTCGACTACGCCAACAACCGCTATCAGTACGAGGCGCACCGCCACTACAAGATCCTCGACGATCACCTGGCGAAATCCCGCTACATGGTCGGCGACAGCTATACGATCGTCGACATGGCGTTCTGGGGCTGGGCGCGGATGGCGCCGTTCATCCTCGGCGAGGAAGGCTACGCCAAATATCCGAACGTGAAGCGGCTGGTCGACGAGATCTCGGCGCGGCCGGCGGCGGCGCGCGCGATCGCGCTGAAGGACAAGCACACCTTCAAGGCCGAGATGGACGATGCCGCGCGCGACATCATGTTCGGCCACCTCAAGAACAAGGTGGCGTAAGCCAATCGATACGACAGCAAGACGGCGCCCTCGCGGGCGCCGTTTTCATTTGTGCGGCCTTCTTGCGGCGCGCGCTATGCCGGAAACGCGCCGAGCGCCTTCTCGGTCAGAACCGAGTCGCAATATTCCCGCACCTCCTTGATCCGGCCACCGTCGAAGCGGAACACCAGGCAATAGTCGTTGTCGTAGCGCTGGCCTTCCTTGGTGAGGTTGTTGCCCTTGGCCTCGACCACGACGATGTCGTCATCGGCGATGATGCGATGCGCGACGGTGCGGCCGCGCTCGACCAGCCTGGAGCGGACATGGCCGTGCAGATCGGTCATGATCGATTGCTTGCCGGTGAAGGTGCGCGACCAGGAATACTGCCCGGTCACGGTCCAGATCGCGTCGTCGGCAAGGACAGTCATGAACAGCGATTTCTCGCGCACCGCGGGATCGGGACTGCCCGCGATCACAAATATCTCCTGCACCAGTTTCTTGTTGTCGGCTGCGCTCATGGCGCGTCTCCTTGCGATAGGTTGGCTCTGCGTTCCTCACGCGAACCGCTGTTCGCTTCGCGTGAGAACGCCTTGCCCGCCAATCCTGCGACGCAGACGCGCATTCTTCCAATCGATAGGCAATATGATATATATTCACCTGATGAATTTAAATTCGCTTGACCTCAATCTGCTTGTCGCGCTCGACGCATTGCTGCGCGACGGCAGCGTCAGCCGCGCCGCGATGCGGCTCAGCCTGTCGCAACCGGCGACCAGCCACGCGCTACAGCGGCTGCGCGACCTGATCGGCGACCCGCTGCTGGTGCGCAACGGCGCGCGGATGGAGCTGACGCCGAGGGCGCAGGCGCTGCGCTCGCCGCTGGCACAGGCGCTCGACCAGGTGCGCACGCTGTTCGTCTCCGACGATTTCGACGCGGCGCGCAGCGAACGGCATTTTCGCCTGATGATGCCCGATCTCGCGGTCGAGCTCTTGATGCCGTCGCTGATGGAGAAGGTGACGCGGCTGGCGCCGAACGTCACCATCGACGTGGTGCCGTGGCGGGGACCCGCGATCTTCGCACCCGAATTCGCCCGCACCATCGATCTCGTGATCTCGATCGGCGACTCCTTCAAGGGCTTTCACCGCCAGCGGCTCTACACCGACAGCGACGCGCTCGCGGTGCGCCGCGGCCACCCGGCCGGCGCAAAGCTGAAAAAGCGCGAGGCGTTCCTGGCGGCGCGGCATGTCGCCGTGATCATCCGCGGCCAGAACGAGGATTTGATCGACACCTGGCTGCGCGGCAAGGGCGTCGAGCGGCGGATCGCGCTGGTGGTGCCGGGCTATATCGAGGCGCTGCACGTCACCGCGCGCACCGACCTCGTCGCCTTCGTGCCGCGCCGGCTGATCTCGGCGCTGTCGAAGCAGCTGTCGCTTGTCACGGTGACGCCGCCGCTCGATCCCGGGATCGACGAGCAGCACATGTTCTATCCGACGCGGGCGCAGATGGATCCGGGCTCGATCTGGCTGCGCAAGCTGATGCTGGAGACCGGACGGGAGCTGGAAACGGGGAAGGCCACGTAGCGCCGCGCCCTATCCCCGTCGTCCCGGCGAAGGCCGGGACCCATAACCCCAAATCTCGCCTGTGGTGCGCCGCTGGGGCCACAGCCCTTCATCCCCAATTCACAACTGTGGTTATGGGTCCCGGCTTTCCAGGCCGTGCAAAAACCACGCTCTGATGGTGGATTTTGGCGGCTGAGATTGATT
>NZ_JASGSR010000218.1:0-6713 GCF_040446015.1 Bradyrhizobium sp. INPA03-11B | reverse complement strand
TTCAGATCGAGACGGCACTGGTTGTCGCGCGCAAACGTCGCGCGTCGTCGCGCCGAGATTGCCTCCCGAGGTAGGAGGACAGCAATATCATACCCGTGCCCCCAGCTGTCTTTAACTCGCGCAGTCGTTAGCAACGCGTCAACGACGTCAGCATTCGGCACGAAGTCAAGAGATCCACTGAGCGCCCACTTTGAGCCGCGTCGTTCTGCGCTGATCGACGGGGCAACGTTCGAGCTATCGGCCGGGTCGGCAATCGCTACCGTCGCAAGAATGTCTCCAGCCGCCAACTTGTGCAGCCACTCTGACGCTCGAGGGTTGCCGGTGGCGAGCCGCGATAGCACGAGACCGAATTCGATGGTGCTGTGCACTATTGTTGGACACAGAACGCGGCCACCTTCTTCGTATACAAGACCCAGATCGAACAGTGTTGCGTCCTGTCCGCCCACGTCCATAGGAAGCGCCAAGCCGAATACCCCGCTCTCAGCAAGGTGGCTCCAAAGCGACGCCGGCTTAACCTCAGCATCCGGATCCTGAAGCTGTCGTACCAAAGAGGGCGGGCACTCGCGCGTGAACAATTTCCTGATCGAGCGAACAATTTCCACCTGCTCGTCAGTGAGTGAAACCTTCATATACTAAATCCCCGTGAGATGAGTTTTGGAGTGTCAGCTGCGCTTGGTTCTCCCATAGCTCGGCATTCCATAACCGCGCTGCGCTATGACATCTCGCAAGACTTCGTTCGTGCCGCCACCAAAACGATTCATCGGCGCGTGCCGATAGAGCTGCTCGATGGCTCCGTGGGCGGGCGCATCAGGATCTCGCCAATTGAGCTGTCCGTGCATGCCAAAGATAATTTCCGACCTGGACAGCTCTCATCGGCAGATATCACGCCCCGCGGCAATCATCACCGTATCTCCAAACAGTGAGATCACATCCTGCGAGGCGCTACGCTGATCAACGGAGCCATGCGTGACAGCAGAGGCGCGTGGCATCACCTACCTTGCGTGATCCGTCCGCGGAACGGCGCAAAGAAATCGCCATGCTGGCCTTCGTGCCCAAGACCGCGCGCACAATTTGCGCGATTCTGGTCAAAGGAGAACACCGCGACTGCGCGAGCGCGCCTGCCGTCTAGCCGAGCGCGACAGCCGCCGCGGTCGCACCCGTTCCCAACGGAAGGGCAATCAAGGGGTGATGACAATGGGTCAAAAACCGGCATCGAAGCAATCCGCATTGTCATCATGCGTCACGGCGAGTCGCAATTGAAATTTCGTCCGCGATCTCCATCTGAGCTCGCGGTCGATGGCCGCTTCTTGAGGCCGCAGATGACCGCTCGCCGATGCGCTTGCCAAACCACCAGATAGCGACGCCTTTCAAAGGCAATCGTCCATACATGACGAGCGGGTTTCGATCATAAAAGTACCGAAGCGCCACGTCGCCGCGCGCGAGCAACCGGGTACCGAAAAAAGCCCGGCCATATCAATCGCTGTCTGCTTGCCGCAACCGGACGCGGCTTCTGAACCGTTGATCGGTGAGCTGTCTTCCAGGCGAGGCAAAGCGACGTGCCACATTTGCCGTGCCCTAAATGTTCAGGCGAGATCGAGTTCGCGAGCAAGTCCGTAATCTCGCGCAAGCGCGCCTAGTTTCCTCCAAGTCGCGTCCTCGATTTCGATGCCGTTTGCGGCGCGCTCCTGCTGACGCAAACATCCGATCTCGCCAGGGTAGAATACGCCAGATGAGCCTTCCGACGGCGGCGTCGATTTCAGATAATGCGCTAAGTCGGCGACCTCTTTCTTGAATAGATCAAGTGGGCGGAAGGCTGCGACATTGAACACGGCCATGAAGCTATGGTTACTGGGCCGGCCGCTTGGCTCGCGTCCGAAATTAGGGTCGGTCAGCAGCCCGCATAACACTTCCACTATCGCGGCAAGGCCGCTGCCCTTGTACCCCTCGGGGCCCCCGAGCGGCAGCAGCGCGCCGCCGTTGCGGTAGTCGTGGGGATTGGTGGTGGGTCGTCCGTCGGCATCAATGATCCAGCCCTTGGGAATTTCCTCGCCGCGCGAGATCGCCAGTTGAATCTTGCCGAAGGCGACCGCCGAGGTCGCCATGTCGAGGAGAAACGGGGCGTCGAGATCGGAGGGCACAGCGATAGAGATCGGGTTGGTGCCGAACCGTGCCTCGCGTCCGCCGAAGGGCGCGACACATTTGGGTGAGCTGCCGGAGCCACCGGCCGCAAGCCCGATCATGCCCGCGTTTGCCGCCATCAACGTATAGGCGGCGAGCCGCCCAACATGACTTTGGCGAAACACCGTGCACGCCGCAACATTAGCAATGCGTGCCTTTTCGATGGTGAGCGCCATCGCCTTGGCATTGACATGGAAGCCAAAGCCCCAATGGCCGTCGATGACGGTCGTGGTCGGTGATTCCTGCACAATGGTCCATTCCGCGCCGGGCACGATATGCCCCGCATTGATGCTCTCGATATACCCCGGAATGGCGATGACACCATGGGAATCATGGCCCGCCAGGTTGGCGTTGACACAGCCAGTGGCGACTGCTTGCGCCTCGCCCTCCGGCGCACCGGCAGCTTGCAACAGTGCGGCACAAATGCGGGTGAGACGATCGGCCTTCACGACCGCAAACCGTCCCTCCTGGTCGTCCACGCAGGCGGTGTCCCGAAACTGTCCGGTCGCCGAGCCAGGATCGAAAAGCGGACTTCGCTGTTTCATTTTTAGCTCGATTCTCTCTGCCGGCTGCACCTGACGGCTTAGCTGATCTACACGACAGCCGGCCTGACGAGATCGGCGTCGAACTGGATATTCTATACAATTGTTACAGGCAGCTGGATCACGCTTGTTTCAACGAAGTAAACCACTCGCTAACTCGCTTAGGAAAGCTACCAGATTAGAGGGCTACGGCGCCAGAGAGATCGTGAAAGCAAGGCCGGTCGCTCAGCTGTGAACTAGATGGCCACCCCATTCGTGCCGCCCTGCGCAGTCTTGTATGGCTGTACCGACTCGGCGCGGAACTAGCTGCTATGGCCCATGCGGTATCCAATGCCGACGCCTCGGTGGTGAGATCGCCGGAGGGTACATCATCCTCAAACCGACTCCCGGGGTCGGCACGACAGGCGACCGTCATCGTTCAGCGGTCATCATTGTCGTACCAACCGTGTCGGGTTCATGACGCCGCTGTCGCACCCTGGACAAAGCGGCGAGGCCATTCTCGCGGGCGGCCCGGCACGTGCGCGTGATTCGCTCTCGTTAGGTCAGCGAGCACTATATTCCGCGGGTGGCACGCTGATTGCTGAGATAACGAGCAAGAGCCGCCGCGGACAAAACAGTCGTAGCGGCCGGATCCCACGAGTAACCGATGAGATTGATCCTAGTCAATGCAACATAGATAGTCTTTGTACTCGGAATGCAGGAGCGGCGACCATTGATGTGGCAGTCGCCTCGAACTTCACGGAGCCGGAAGGAGATTACAACGTTCTTAGAAAAGGCCGGGTCGACTTTTAGCCCAAATCACCCAAGCCGCGCCATTACGGCGTCAAGGATATGCACCTTTAGGTCAAACAAAGACAGGCGCAGTACGGAGATAGACTTATGAAACTCGCTTCCGGATACAAAGCGTTTTGGGAGGCCGCCCAAAAGAATTACCCTGATCAAATTAAGCCGGGCGGGCTTCTTGATATGGGAATCGCAATAAGCAGCGTTGTGAATGCGGACCATGCTGACCGCTTTGCAAAGCCATCGGCACGAGGATGGATGTCGTCTATTTACCCAAAAAGTTTTGACAAGCGCTCCACAAAAGTCGGAGCCTTGGCGCTGACGTACAAGGGATTAATACACATCAAAACGCCTTTTGATCTCGCTTTATATACAAGACTTATTTGGGAGCTTCAGCCGAGGACAATTTTAGAACTCGGTTCTTATCAGGGTGGCAGCGGCCTCTGGTTTGCTGATCATATGTCGATGCTTTGTGATACTCCCGGCGAAGTTCACTCATTTGATTTGCACACCAAATGTGTTCACGGAAATGCAAAACAACATCCATTTCTTACCTTTCACCAGGCTGACCTTTCTGATGTTGCCGCGTTCGATGAAGACCTGCTGATGAGGCTACCTCATCCTTGGCTGGTGATCGATGACGCGCACGTGCAAGTATTTTCGATATTTTCTTATCTGAACAACTTTCTCATATCGGGAGATTATTATGTAATTGAAGACAATCCTATGAGGGCAGATAAGGACATTATCGACGGCTTGCATTTGGTGGAGCAATCAGGATTTTTAATCGACACCTATTACACCGATGCGTTCGGGATGAATCTTACTTGTGCTCCAAATGCATGGCTTCGAAAATCGTAAGCGTGGTTGGTGGCGCTGGCTGCGGGGAACATGGCCGCTCTCATTGCCGCCGAACGCCGCAGGGGCAAGCCACGCACCTGCTTCGTAAGCACACGAGCAGTACCCGCGCTATTTCCACGCGCGCGGAGGGTCCTTGCCGGCTACGATGATGACGACGGTTTCAGGCGGCCCGAGCGGTTGCGGCGTTTTCTCCACTCCCACGGGAGTGGTTCGTGAAGGCGGAATTGGATGATCTCCGCGATGCGTCTGAAGATGTCGGCGAGGCAGTCCACGGGATCGACGCCGTAGAGGCGCGTGGTGAGGGTTCAGCATGATGGCACCCTCGTCTACGCCGCGGTCGGATCCAGCGAATAACCAGGCCCTTCTATCCAGAGCCAATCCGTGCGGGCTCCGTTCGGCTGCGTTGTTGGTCAGACAAATGCGATCATCGTCGACGAATCGAGCGAAGCCATCCCAGCGATTCAGCATACAAATATTTAATCAGCTTGAGAACGTTGAGCAGCGGCAAGCTTCTTTCTCGACGCACGAGCAGTCGCTTCTCAGCACTTAGGCGTTGACTCACGCGATGTCGAACAACGCGTCAATGCGTTTGACGGCGTCCAACGCGATTGGTGAGATTGCCGGCATTCTGGCCGTGCCGGGCATTGGCCGCGATGTCGGCAAGCTCGATGGACAACCTCCGGCTGTGCGCTCAGCAAAAAGCAGGCGTGACCGGCGTCCGCTGGCGCTCCGTACCAAAGAGAGCATTGAGTCCGTCGTGCGCGTCAGCCCGCACGATGTCGGTGAAGTTCTGCAAGTGTCGCCGCGGATGTTCGCCGTGCCGGTCGGCCAAGGCGTCATAGACCACCGCTGGGGCCACGCCGCCGCCGAAGGGCCGATCGTCGCGCGCGTAGCTCCAGATCCGCCGGGTCACGGTCTTGCCCTTCGCCCGGATCGGCACCGTGGTTTCGTCGCGCGCGGATGTTCGGCCGCCAGCACATGCGCTTCGATCGGGCATGACCGCGAAGGCGGCTACGCCGACCTGGTCGGCCAGTGTCGAGACCGATAGATCGATGCCCCGCATTTGAAGCGCTGGCTACGGCGGGTCAGCGGCAAATGTTGTCGGGACTTGTCGAACATGATCGTCGCCAGCAAATTGCGGTCCGATATAGCCATGTAGTTTCGCATGGAACGGTGCAGGCGGCTGCGTGATCGCCTCGCTGCCCCGGCGGCTGAACGGTTTCCCGCACCGTCTCATGACTTTGAACCGCTGCGGATCTGCTCCAGCGTCGCGGTCACGTCCTCGCCGAGCTTCGATAGCCTGCTGCTGCCGCAGCACGGGCAGTTCGTGGCCGCCACGCGCTCGCGTTCAATGTTGTCCGGAAATGGCTCGCTCATCGCGCCGTCGGCGCCGGGGAGAACGTGCCCCTTGCGTTTTCGTCGCTACCTTCTCGACGGCCGGCTCATCTTCCCTTGCCGCCGCTTCCAGCTCTTCGGGCTCACGCTCCATCTGCTTCAGCAACCGCGCTTTGAGCTACGTGCGCGTGCCGTAAAGTGTCCGAAGCAGCTTATCGATCTCGAGCTTGAGATGGCTGATCAGAGCTTCGGCGCTCGACAGATCCGCTCGCGCGCTGGCAGCCGCCGCCGTTGCGCTCGCCGTGGCCTCTTTCCGCTTCCAGAGGCGCGGCGCGCTCGGCGAGGATCAGCGCATGCGCGGCAGCTAGATCGGTGGGGAGCGATTGGGTGGTCACGCCAGTGATGGAATCACATCCCTCGCCATTCGCAAGCCAAAAGCATTACCCGAGGGACGTCGATCTCTACGTCTCTTGCCGGTGCTGCCAGTCGATGCCCTCGAGCATAAAGGCCATCTGCGCCGCTGAGATCGTCACCACGCCGTGTCCAGCGCTCGGCCAGATGACATGGCCTTTTCCCGCCCGGAATCGCATTCTGCGCGTTACCCGGGGGTATCCCGGCGAGGAAGGAGAAATGCAAGGGGTTTGTGCCCTTCGTTGGTCTCGTCGTGCACAAGGAGACAATTTATGTCGCGGTGGCGGACGCTGGACGAGCGGGTGAGGTTCGACATGTCGGCACGCTCAAGAACGATCCGACAGCAATCGGTAAGCTCGCTCGAAATCTGACACGTCGACACGGTGTCGTCGAGTTCGTCTACGAGGCCGGGTCATGCGGCTACAACGTTCAGCGTCAACTCACGGCAACGGGGGCCCCTTTGCTGACGCCACGAAAACCGGGCGCGCGGATCAAGAACGACCGGTGCGACGCCATCGTTTTGGCTCGTCTGCATCGTGCCGGTGAGCTCACCTATGTCTGGGTACCAGACGCGCGTCATGAAGCACTGCGCGACTTGGTACG
>NZ_JASGSR010000217.1:0-6921 GCF_040446015.1 Bradyrhizobium sp. INPA03-11B | reverse complement strand
AGGTGATGGTCGGCGTCAGGCCCTCGCCATCGGCAACGACGCGCGCCTTGTCCTTCAGCGTCGCGTAGGAGATATAGGGCTCCCACACCGCCCAGGCGTCGATCGAGCCGGCGAGCAGCGCGATCTTGGCGTCGACCGGGCCGAGCGGCGCGAAGGTCGCATCCTCGATCTTGTTGCCGGCCTTCTCCAACGTCGCGTCGATCAGGAACTGGCCCCAGCCGCCGCGGGTGCCGGCAAGGCGCTTGCCCTTCAGGTCGGCCGCGGTCCTGATCGGCGAATCCGCGCGCACCAGGATCGCCTGCGTCTTCGGATCGGCGCGCGTGCCGCCGATCGCCTTGATCGGAGCGCCGGCGGCATAGATCGACAGGAAGGCGAGATCGCCGGTGTAGCCGACATCGAGCGCGCCGGCGTTGAGCGCTTCCAGAATCGGCGCTGCGGCCGGGAATTCCGACCATTCGATCTTGTAGGGCAGGTCCTTGGCGAAGCCGGAAATCTCGAGCAGCGAGCGGTTGCCGCCCTTCTGGTCGCCGACCCGCAGCACGATGGCGTCAGCCGCGAACGCCGCCGCCGATGTCGAGAGCGTGATCGCAGCCGCAATCAGCGCAGCCGCGGTGCGGCGGGTTAAGGTAGTGGGAGAGCCCGAGCGGGCGAGTTTGCGCATTGGGATTTTTCTTTCTGATTCATTCGCTGCTCGGCGGGAGGCGCGGCAGCGTTCGATCAAGTCTATGAGACGGCGGTTCGCCGTCAACGAAACGGAAAACTGAAATCAGTCTGTGCGCAGCAAGGATGATCTCGCCGCGCCGTCGCGCGTAGAACACATCGCGCGAGCGATCGTGTTTCGCTCAAATTTGGTGCAATCGATGCCGTGACGTTGCGCGTCTGCGTCGCAACAACTGCAAAAATCCTTTCATCGTCGCGCGCTGCGATCGTGGAGAGTTCAGCTGTCGCGCCGACAACATTCGAAATTCCATTTCATTGACGGTGAACCTGCCGCGCCGCATCATTTGCGCGTTGCTTGAACGCAATAGCGCCGGAGAAATCCGCTTTTTTCTAAACCATGAGCTTCGAACGACGGGGCGCGCGGACGGAGACGTCTGCGCGCCGGGCGGAGCCTTGCCGAAATGCAGGAGTAATGATGTCTGTCGACCACAAGAAGACGGTGATGGATCGCCGCACATTGCTGCGCGCGGGCGCCGCCGCGGCGCTTGCCGCACCGCTCGGCGCCTATGGCGCGCAGGCCTTCGCGCCGCGCCCGATCACGCCCGCGATCGACTTCTCCGAATTCCCGGTCTGCAAGACCGCCTCCGACGCGCCGCCGCTGACGGGCAGCCCGCGCAAGCTGAAACTGTCCTGGAACGCCGGCGCGGTCTGCCTCGCGCCGCTGCCGGTCGCGATCGACCACGGCTTCTTCCAGAAGCAGAACCTTGACGTCGAGCTCGTCAACTATTCCGGCTCGACCGACCAGTTGCTGGAGGCGATCGCCACCGGCAAGAGCGACGCCGGGCTCGGCATGGCGCTGCGCTGGTTGAAGCCGCTCGAGCAGGGCTTCGACGTCAAGATCGCGGCCGGCACGCATGGCGGCTGCATGCGCGTCTTGACCCGCACCAGCTCCGGCGTCGACAAACTCGCCGATCTCAGGGGCAAGATCGTCGCGGTCGGCGATCTCGCCGGTCCCGACAAGAACTTCTTCTCGATCCAGCTCTCCAAGCTCGGCATCGATCCGGTGAAAGACGTCGACTGGCGCGCCTATCCCGGCAATCTCTTGAACGTCGCGGTCGAGAAGGGCGAGGTGCAGGCCTTCCTGTCATCCGATCCGCTGGCCTATCTCTGGCTGAAGGATGCGCAGTACAAGGAGGTCGCCTCCAACCTCGACGGCGAGTACCGCGACAAGAGCTGCTGCATCGTCGGCCTTCGCGGCAGCCTGGTGCGCGAAGAACCGCACGTCGCGCGCGCCATCACCCAGGCGCTGCTCGATGCCGCGATGTTCACCTCGCAGAATCCGGACAAAGCGGCGAAATCGTTCCAGCCCTATGCGCCGAAGGCGGCGAGTCTTGCCGATCTCGAGGCGATGGCGCGCTACCACACCCATCACCATCATCCCACCGGCGAAGTGCTCAAGCGCGAGCTTAAGGGTTACGCCGACGATCTGAAATCGGTGCAGGTTTTCAAGCAGAGCACGGATACTGCCAAATTCGCGGAGCGGATCTATGTCGACGTATTCAGTGTCTGATGCGACAGCGGCCGGGCCGCGCGCCGCGGTCACGTTCGCGGACCTTTCCGGCAGCTATGGTGTCGGGCTTGCAGCGAGCCTCGTCTGGCTCGCGTTCGGGCTGTCATGCCTGTATTGGCCCGACGTCGGCGACTGGTCGCGGACCGGATCGCTCGGCATCGGCGCCATCGTCATCGCGGCCTTCATTCTGTTCGGTACGTTCAGCGCGGATTATCTCGGCGGCGCCGGCCAGGCGTTGCGCAAGCGCGCGCCATGGCTGGTGGCGTTCGGCGCCTTCGCGACGCTGTGGGAAGTCGCGACCGCGAAATTCGCCTGGCTACCGCTGCCGTTCTTCCCGCCGCCGCAGTCGATCCTCGAAGTCTACACCGACGATCTGCCAAAACTGCTCGACAGTGTGTTCGCCTCGATCAAGCTGCAGCTCGGCGGCTACATCATCGGCGCAACCGTCGGCTTCATCACCGGCGTCTCGATCGGCTGGTCGCAGAAGATCGGCTACTGGGTGCACCCGGTGCTGCGCTTCATCGGCCCGCTGCCCGCCACCGCCTGGCTGCCGATCGCGTTCTTCACCTTTCCGTCGAGCTGGAGCGCGTCGACCTTCCTGATCGCGCTCGCCACCGGCTTCCCGGTGACGGTGCTGACCTGGTCAGGCGTCGCAAGCGTCAGCAGCGCCTACTATGACGTCGCGCGCACGCTCGGCGCCAAGCCGTCGTTTCTGGTGCTGAAGGTTGCGATCCCCGCGGCGCTGCCGCATGTGTTCGTCGGCCTGTTCATGGGGCTCGGTTCATCGTTTGCCGTGCTCGTCGTCGCCGAGATGATCGGCGTCAAGGCCGGGCTCGGCTGGTACCTGCAATGGGCGCAGGGCTGGGCCGCCTATGCCAACATGTATGCCGCGCTGATCGTGATGTCGCTGCTGTGCTCCGGCGCGATCACGCTGCTGTTCCGCACCCGCGACCGCCTGCTGGTCTGGCAGAAGGGCGTCGTCAAATGGTAGTGCAATCCGCCGCTGAGGCGATCACCTATCCCGCCGTGGGCGCCGAGCTCGACATCGAAGGCGTCAGCCATGCCTTCGACATCGATGGCGCCACGTTGCCGGTGCTCGACAATGTCAATCTCTCGATCGCGCCGGGCGAATTCGTCGCGCTGCTCGGGCCGTCCGGCTGCGGCAAGTCGACTTTGCTGCGGCTGGTCGCGGGACTTGAGAAGCCGCGCGCCGGCGCGCTGCGCGAGGATGAAGCCCGCATCACCGGCCCGCATCCGTCGCGTGTCGTCGTGTTCCAGGATCCGACGCTATTTCCGTGGCGCACGGTCTGGGACAACGTGGCGCTTGGCCTCGAAGCGCAGGGTATCCTGAAGGCGCAGCGGCATCGGGTCGATGCCGTGATCGAGCTGGTCGGTCTGTCGTCGTTCCGCAATGCCTATCCGCACCAGCTCTCCGGCGGCATGGCGCAGCGGGTGGCGCTGGCGCGGGCGCTGGTCAACGATCCGAAGATCCTCGTGCTCGACGAGCCGCTCGGCAAGCTCGACTCGCTGACGCGGATCGCGATGCAGTCCGAGCTGGTGGCGCTGTGGCAGCGCAAGGGCTTTACCACGCTGCTCGTCACCCACGACGTCGAGGAGGCGCTGGTGCTCGCCAATCGCGTCATCGTGCTGTCCGACCGGCCGGCGCGGATCAAGGCCGACATCGCGGTCGCCCGTCCATACCCGCGGCATCGCGGCGATCCCTATCTGGCGGAGCTGCGCAAGCAGATCCTCGGCCTGCTTGGGCTGGAGGCGACGTGGTGACATCTGCGGCCAAGGAGCTGCCGCCGGCGAACGAGCCGGAGCACATCGCGCGCGCCCTGCGGCTCGCCGAGGTGTTTACGGCGCGTGCACCTGCACATGATCGCGACGCCAGCTTTCCCTTTGAGAATTTCGCCGATCTGTCGCGTGAAGGTCTGCTGGCGCTGACCGTGCCCGCTGCGCTCGGCGGCGGCGGGGCGGGTGCCCGCGAGGCGACGCGCGTGCTCGGCATCATCGGCAAGGCCGATCCGTCGACCGCGCTGGTGCTGTCGATGCATTATATCCAGCATCTGGTGATGGCGCGCAGCACGCGCTGGCCTGCGCGTCTGTCGCGCAAGCTCGCCAGGGAAACGGTCGAAGGCGTGGCCCTGATCAACGCGCTGCGCGTCGAGCCGGAGCTCGGCTCGCCCGCGCGCGGCGGCCTGCCGGCGACGACGGCGCGCCGCACCGAAACCGGCTGGCGGCTGACCGGCCGCAAGATCTATTCGACCGGGGCGCCGATCCTGAAATGGTACGCGGTCTGGGCGAAGACCGACGAGCAGGATGCCCGTGTCGGGCAGTTTCTGGTTCCGGCCGGATTGCCGGGCACGCGGATCGAGCAGACCTGGGATCATCTCGGCCTGCGCGCCAGCGGCAGCCACACCGTGATCTTCGACGACGTCGTGTTTCCGCTGGATTACGAGATCGACGTGCGCACGCCGGACGACTGGAAGGTTCCTGACGTCCCCCAGGCGACCGTGCACGCGATCTTCGTCGCCGCGATCTATGACGGCATCGCCCGCGCCGCCCGCGACTGGCTGGTCAAATTCCTGAAGGAGCGGGTGCCCGCCAATCTCGGCGCGCCGCTCGCGACATTGCCGCGGATGCAGGAGGTGGTCGGCGGGATCGAGGCGCGCCTTGCCGTCAATGACCGCCTGATCGACAGCTTCGCTGCCGATTTCGATAACGGCTTCCCGCTGTCCGCGATCGAGTCTAACATCATCAAGCTGACGGTGACCAATAACGCCGCAGCAGTGGTGGAGGATGCCTTGTCGCTGACCAGCAATCACGGCCTGTCGCGAACCAATCCGCTGGAGCGGCATTACCGCGACGTGCTGTGCGGCCGCGTCCATACCCCGCAAGACGATGCCACCCGTGTCTCCGCCGGACGCTTCGCGCTGGGCGCCTGAAACAACAGCCAACAACAACGGAGTTATCAGTCATGCCGGTCGAGTTCATCGGCTTCATCACCAACAACAACGCCTCCGAGACCATCGTCCGCACAGGGCGGGTGCTCGATCCGCCCTATATCGAGACGGTGGCGAAGGCCCATGAGCTCGCCGGCTTCGACCGCGCGCTGCTGGCGTTCCATTCGACGACTCCAGACGCGTTGCAGGTCGCGCAGCACGTCCTCACCATCACCAAGCAGCTGAAGGTGATGATCGCGCAGCGCCCGGGTTTCACCGCGCCGACGCTCTTGGCACGCCAGCTGGCGACGCTGGATCAGTTCTATGGTGGCCGGGTCTCGCTGCATGTCATCACCGGCGGCAACGCCATCGAGCTGCGCCAGGACGGCAATACGCTCGACGACAAGGACGAGCGCTACGCCCGCACCAGCGAATTCCTCGACGTGGTGCGGCTGGAATGGACCAGCGAGAAGCCGTTCAACTACAGCGGCAAGTACTATAACGTCGAGAACGGCTTCTCGCAGGTGAAGCCGTTGCAGAAGGGCGGCATTTACACCTTTGTCGGCGGCGGCTCGGATGCCGCGGTCGAGGTCGCCGGCAAGCACGCCGATACGTTCGCGCTGTGGGGAGAATCCTATGCGCAGGTGCGCGACGTCACCGCGCGGGTGCGCGCGGCCGCGGCCAAGCACGGCCGGCCGACGCCGCGCTTCAGCCTGTCGGTGCGGCCGATCCTGGCCGACACCGAGGAGAAGGCGTGGGCGAAGGCCGAGCATATCCTCGAGCGCGCCACCGCGTTGCAGGACCAGACCGGTTACCGCCGGCCCAATCACGCGACCGATGGCGCCAAGCGGCTGCTCGCGCTGGCGGATCAAGGCACCCGGATCGACAAGCGGCTGTGGACCGAAATCGCAAAACTCACCGGCGCCAACAGCAACACGACGGCGCTGGTCGGCACCCCCGAGCAGGTCGCCGAGGTGTTTGCCGATTACTACGATCTCGGCGTCAGCCACTTCCTGATCCGCGGCTTCGATCCGCTGGTCGACGCGATCGACTATGGCCGCGAGCTGATCCCGCTGACCCGCAAGCTGATCGCCGCGCGCGATCAGCAGCGGGGGATCGCCGCCGAATGATCCGTCTCATTGTCGCGGCGGCGCTTGCGCTCGCTGCCATTGACGCCGCCTTCGCGCAGACCACACTGCGCGTCGGCGATCAGAAGGGCAATTCGCAGGCCGTGATGGAAGCGGCCGGCGTGCTCAAGGACGTTCCCTACAAGATCGAGTGGAAGGAGTTCGCCGCGGCCGCGCCGCTGCTGGAAGCGCTCGGGGCAGGCGCGATCGACACCGGCCTGGTCGGCGATGCGCCGTTCACCTTCGCGGCCGCGGCGAAAATTCCGGTCAAGGCGATCGCCGCCGTGCGGCAGTCGCGCGACGGGCTCGCGGTCGTGGTGCCGGAGAACTCCGCGATCAGGAGCTTTGACGATTTGCGCGGCAAGAAGATCGCAACCGGCCGCGGCTCGATCGGCCATCAGCTGATCCTGGCGGCGCTGGAATCCAGGGGTTGGCAGGCGAGCGACGTGCAGATCGTGTTCCTGGCGCCGTCGGATGCCAAGGTCGCCTACACGCAAGGCTCGGTCGACGCCTGGTCGACCTGGGAGCCTTATGTGAGCCAGGAAGAGGTGCTGTTCAAGTCGCGCCGCGTCATCACGGCCGACGGCATCACGCCGGGGCTGGGCTTCCAGGTCGCGAC
>NZ_JASGSR010000216.1:0-6926 GCF_040446015.1 Bradyrhizobium sp. INPA03-11B | reverse complement strand
GGATTGTAGGTGAACGCCTGCGCGGCAGCCGGCGTCGACGTGACGACGTCGAGCGCGCTGACCATGACGAACGCGGTGAAGAGAGCGGAAATCGAAACGCCAAACGCGGCCATGCGGCTTCGTTGACGGCGCAGGGCACTGCGCCGCCCGAATGCAGGCGACATCAACTGGCGGGCGGCGACAGTAGCCACTACCCGTCCTCCTGGTACAGCAAGGCTAAGAAACCGGTGAGGCTACCCACGACGACGGGCAACCACGCCGCAGCGATGGGATGCATCAACTCAGCCTTGCTCAAATCTTCAGTTACTTTCGAAAGCACGTAGAGCAGAAAGCCTGCGCCCACGCCACTCAAAACCATCTTCTGCACGCCGCCCATCCGAAAGAAGCGGAGGCTCACAGAAGCCGCCAACATCACCATCGCAGCCAGCAAAAACGGCTGTGCGATGAGCTTGTGATACTGCAAGCGATAGCCAGCCGTCGCGAACCCTGAGCTCTCCGATGAGCGGATGTAGTTCGGCAGTTGCCAAAAGGACACAGTTTCGGGGGTGGAGAAACTGTTGCGCACCTGTGCCGGGGTGAGGGTAGTGGTCAGATAGAAGGTGTCCTGGTCCACCGGAGCCTTGTCGAGGGTGTATCGGCGTACTCCCGTGAACACCCAGCGGCCCTCTTCGAGCGTTGCTTCGCGGGCCTCGATTCGTTCCTTGAACTGCAACGCCGCATCGAATCGGAACACCGTGAGGCCAGTCAGCCGGACGCCCTGCTGTTCGCTGCGGGCCGCATTGATGATCGCCTGGCCCTCGTCATTGATCTGGTTGAGCCAGAAGCCCGACGCGTCCTGAATGCCGCCGCCCGGCGCAGAGCCGAACAGTTCGGCCTCCATCCGTTTGGAGAGCTCGCGCAGATTGGCCGAGATCGGGTTGTAGGCGGTGGTCGCAAAGATGCCGAGCACGATCGCGCTGGCCAGCGCCGGCGAGATGAATTGCCAGGCCGAGACGCCGGCGGCGCGCGCCACCACGAGCTCCAGCCGCCGCGACAACGCGAGATAACAGGTCATCGCGCCGATCAGCACGCAGAACGGCATCAGCTTTTCGAGCAATTGCGGCACGCGGAACAGCGAGGTCTCGGCGACCGTGATGGCGGAGGCGCCGACCAGGCCGGACGTCTTGCGCACCATCTCGATATAGTCGACCAGCACGAGCAGCACGAAGATGCCCGCGAACACGCCGACCGCCGCGATCACGAATCGGCCGGCGAAATAGCGGCCGAGCGTATTTGTGACCATGCTCATGCGGTTGCCGGCCTCCGGAAGAGGCGCGCAATGCGTTCGTTATTCCGGTTGATCGCTTCCATCAGCCGCGGCGGCGGCTCGACGACCACGCCGCCGATGATCATCCAGAGGCCGACGCCGATACCGCCGAACAGCATCAGATACTGCACGAGCGCTGCGATCGGCGTTTTCACCGCGACCACCGAGCAGGCGAATCCGACCATGCGCAGGCCGAACACCGCAAATACCGAGCCGCCGATCGAGAAATTGCGGCTCTGGCGCGTGGTGCGCGGCGCGCCGAGGAAGGCAAAGGTGAGGGCCGCGAACGCGAACGGATAGAGTGGTGCCATGAAGCGATCATGCAGCTCCGCGAAGAACTGGCCTGACAGCTGCTGATAGGTCTGATCGTTCTCGTCCGGCCACATCAGCTCCCAGAGGTAGCGCTCGCGAATTCCGAGCGTGACGTCGCGGCCTTGCGAGAATTTCGACATGTCGAACGCGTAGCGCTGAAACACCACCAGCGTCGGATCGCGCTTGCCGACTTCGAATCGCTCGAGATTGCCGTCCTCCAGCACGAGATACGAGCCGCTCTCGTTCTTCAGCACGGTGCCGTGATCGGCGACGATGGTGACGCGTTGCTGCGGATCGCGGCGATCGTCGACGAAAACGCCGCCGAGCACGCCGCCGGGCAGGCGCTCGCGGATCCGAATCGTCAGGTTCTGGTCGAGCTGGGCGAAGCGGCCGGGCTGCAGGATGTTGGTCAGGACGTCGGCGGTGATCTCGGCATCCCACTGCTTGATCCGGCGCATGCCGTCGGGCGCGAGATAGGCGCCGATGAAGGCGACCAGTGCCGCCACCACGCAGGTGGCATAGAAGAATGGGTAGAACAGCCGGAACGGCGAGAAGCCGGCCGCGTTCATGACGATGATCTCGGAATCGGTCGCGAGCTTGTTCAGCGTGTGCGAGATCGCGATCATCAGCGCGATCGGGGCGATGATCAGGACGAGCGCAGGGATCACGAGGCCGGTGATGCCGAGGAAGGTGAGGATGGTCTGACCCTGGCTGGTCATCAGGTCGATGCCGCGCAACGCCTGGGTAATCCAGATCACCCCGGTGAGGCTGACCAGGACAAGCGCAAACGACGCCAGCGTCGTTTTGAAGATGTACTTGTCGACCGACCCCATCGCTACCGCACGACCCCCACGTCCCCCTTGGCGCAACCAAACGCACGGCTTTCGACCAATCCCGTCAACCCGGGTTCCCCTATGGTCGAGCCGCGGACCCGTCCGGCTCACTCTCTGTTCACACTCTCACTACCATCCCTTTGATCCGTCAACAAAATGGCCGGGCCAAGGCACGCTTAATTTATGGTTAATTAATCGCTTTTGTGGCCTTCCGGCCACTCCGGCGCTTGGCAGCGGCGCAGCCGGCGGGTCATAGTGTGTCACAAGCCCGGTCCGGGGCGTTCCGGACCGCCATCGCAATGCTCATCCCGCGTGCCGGAAGGACCGTCTCAGGTCCGAGCAACACCCTGAGTTCTGGAGGATTTTCCTATGTCCGACGCCGTCAAGGTCGGCTTTGTCCCATTCTCCGCGTCCGCTCGCGGCATCCTGGTCGCCTTTTGCGACGAGCAATTGAAGCTGGGGGCTGCCACAAGGAAGGCGCTGGGAGCCGCCGCTGAGACGGTCAAGCGGGCTGCCGCCGCCAACCAGTTCAAGGGCAAGAGCGGAGCAGCGCTGGATATCCTGGCGCCGGAGGGAATCAAGGTCGACCGGCTGATCGTGATCGGTACCGGCAAGGCGGCCGACCTCAAGGAGAAGGATCTTCTCAAATTCGGCGGCGTGGTGGCCGGCAAGCTCAATGCCGGCAGCGCCGCGATGACCGTCCTCGCGGAACTGTCCGATGCTGCAATGACAGCCGGCCAGGCCGCCACGATTGCCACCGGCATCCGCCTGCGCGCCTACAAGTTCGACCGCTACAAGACCAAGAAGAAGGACGGCGAGGACGGCGCTGTGCGAGCCGAGGTCTCGATCGCGGTCGACGACGCCGCCTCTGCGAAAAAGGCGTTCGCGCCCGAATCGTCGATCGTCGACGGCGTGAACCTCGCGCGCGAACTCGTCAACGAGCCGCCGAACGTGCTGTACCCTGAGGAGTTCGCGCGCCGCGCCAGCCAGCTCCGCAAGCTCGGCGTCACCGTCGAGGTCCTCGACGTCAAGGCGATGACCAAGCTCGGCATGGGTGCGCTGCTTGGCGTCGGGCAGGGTTCGGTCCGGCCCAGCCGTACCGTGATCATGCGCTGGAACGGCGGTAAGAAGAGCGAGGCGCCGGTCGCGTTCGTCGGCAAGGGCGTCTGCTTCGACACCGGCGGTATCTCGATCAAGTCGGCCGGCGGCATGGAGGATATGAAGGGTGACATGGGCGGCGCAGCCTGCGTGGTCGGGCTGATGCACGCGCTCGCGGCGCGCAAGGCCCGCGTCAACGCCGTCGGCGCCATCGGCCTCGTCGAGAACATGCCCGACGGCAATGCGCAGCGTCCGGGCGACATCGTCACCTCGATGTCCGGCCAGACCATCGAAATCATCAACACTGACGCCGAGGGGCGCCTCGTGCTCGCCGACGTGCTCTGGTACGTCGCCAAGAAGTGCAAGCCGAAGTTCATGGTCGATTTGGCAACGCTGACCGGCGCGATCATGGTCGCGCTC
Organism: Bradyrhizobium sp. INPA03-11B; assembly: GCF_040446015.1. Classification (NCBI taxonomy): domain Bacteria; kingdom Pseudomonadati; phylum Pseudomonadota; class Alphaproteobacteria; order Hyphomicrobiales; family Nitrobacteraceae; genus Bradyrhizobium; species Bradyrhizobium sp. INPA03-11B. The sequence continues at coordinate 2,957 of NZ_JASGSR010000216.1, read as the reverse complement.
GGCACCGATCACGCCGGCATGTTCTCCAACAATGACGAACTCGCCGAGCGCCTCGCGAAGGTCGGCCTCGAGACCGGGGAGAAGGTGTGGCGCATGCCGCTCGGTCCCGAATACGACAAGCAGATCGACTCGCAATTCGCCGACATGAAGAACACTGGTGGGCGCAACGGCGGTTCGATCACGGCCGCGCAATTCCTGCAGCGCTTCGTCGACGGCACGCCCTGGGCCCATCTCGACATTGCCGGCACCGCGATGGGGGCGCCGAAGACCGAGATCAACCAGAGCTGGGGCTCGGGTTATGGCGTCCGGCTGCTCGAACGGCTCGTCTCCGACTATTATGAGGCCAGGAAGTAAGTAAGAGAGTGTCGTCAGGCGCATGACCGAGGTTCTGTTCTACCATCTGCAGAACATGACGCTGGAGACCGTGTTGCCGCCGCTGCTTGAGAAATCACTCGAGCGCGGCTGGCGCGTGGTCGTGCAATCAACGTCGCAGGAGCGCGCCGAGACGCTCGACGCCCATCTGTGGACCTACAGCGACGATTCGTTCCTGCCGCACGCGAGCGCGCGCGTTGCCGACGCGCAGGACCAGCCGATCATCCTGTCGATCGAGGAGGGCAATCCCAACCGGGCCAACGTCCGCTTCCTGGTCGACAATGCGGCGCTGCCGGCCGACTGCGACAGCTACGAGCGGGTGGTCCTCGTGTTCAACGGCGACGATCCCGACGCGGTGGCCACGGCCAGGGAGAGCTGGACTGCCTGCAAGGCACGGGGCTTCGAGGTCACCTACTGGCAGACCGACGAGCGGGGGCGTTGGCAGCGGCGCCAATAGCGATATCGACAAATTAATGATAATTCGACGTTTCCCGGGGCGGGTCACGGTCATGCCGCAAAGTGATGTTCGGACAACCCCTTAGGTAAAGGGGTTAGGAGCCTTGTCGATCGTGCGAGACGGAACATTCAGTCGGAAGTCGCTGCTGGCGTTGCTGGTGCTTGCACCTGGCCTTGCCGGCTGTTCGGGCGCGTCCGACATCTTTTCGCGCGATGCAGACTGGTTCTCGCGGCCCGGGCGGGTGTTCATCCGCAACATCTCGATCGAATCGCCGCCGCTGACGCCGGACAAGCCGGTGACCAACGACGACCTCGTCAGTGCCGACGGCAGCTGTCCAGGCATGGCGCCCCCACCGGGCGCTGCCGATGCGAATGCGCAGGCCGGCGGTGCGCCGCCGCCGCAGCCGACCGGCGGCAGTGTCGCACTCGGCCATACCGAATGTGACGTCGTGCGCGGCATCGGTGCCCCCGACAGCGTGAACCTGTCGAACGGACCTGGCGGCGAACGCGTCGCGGTGGTGACCTGGTCGCGTGGCGCACGCGCCGGCATCTATACGTTCTCCGGGGGACGCCTTACGTCCGTCGAACGCGGCCCCGATGCTGCGCCGGAGCCGAAGGTCGCGAAGCCGGCGAAGAAGAAGCCGAAGAAGCCGGCGCCAACCTCGAACGGTTAGGGCGTTTTTGCCGCATCGGCAGGTCGATGCCTGCATGTGCGGGCATGACACCGGAAGAATGAGAGCCCACGCTTTCACCACACGTCGTCCCTGCCTAGTGCGCAATTGCGCACAGGAGCAGGGACCCATACCCCGCGGCGGATGTGATTGACGGGACTCGTCGTTCGACGATCGCGCAACAGTGACCATCGGTGGTTATGGGTCCCTGCTTTCGCAGGGACGACACCGAATATGCAGCTCTGCCCGGTGGTCACGCTCTAGTTCGCGGCTTCGTCGAGTTCGGCGCTGGCGTCCAGCCATTCTTCCTCGGCGCGTTGCAGCGCGCTCTCGGCGCCGGCGCGCGCCTTGGTCAGCTGCGCGGCCTGCTTGGGATCGCGCGTGAAAATATCGGGCAGCGCGAGCGCATTGTCGATCTTGGCGATGATGCCGTTGATGCGCTCGATCTCGCTCTCGGCTTGCGTCACCCGCTGCCGGGGTGAAACGCGCCTTTCATTGCGGATCCGCTCGGGCTTTGCGGCGATCTCCTTGGCGCGCTCGCGCGAGGCCGTCCGTCCGTCATTGGCCGACAGGATCATGCGGCGATATTCGTCGAGATCGCCGTCATAGGCCGTGACGGTCTGGTTCGCCACGACCCACAACCGGTCGGCGCAGGCCTCGATCAGATAGCGATCGTGCGAGACCATGATGATGGCGCCGGGGAATTCGTTGATCGCCTCCGCCAGCGCCGCGCGGCTGTCGATGTCGAGATGGTTGGTCGGCTCGTCCAGGATGATCATGTTGGGGCCGTAGAACGTCGCAAGCCCGAGCAGCAGCCGCGCCTTCTCGCCGCCCGACAGGCTCTTCACCAGCGTGTCGCCGGCCTTGCCGGAGAAGCCGATCGCACCGACGCGGGCGCGCACCTTGCTCTCCGGAGTCTCGGGCATCAGCTTGCGGATGTGATCATAGGGCGAGCCGTCGAGATTGAGCTCGTCGACCTGGTGTTGAGCGAAATAGCCGACTGACAGCTTGTCCGCTTTGGTGATCCTGCCCGAGAACGGCGCGAGCTTGCCCGCCAAGAGCTTGACCAGCGTCGATTTGCCGTTGCCGTTGGAGCCGAGCAGCGCGATGCGGTCGTCGGTATCGATGCGCAGCGTTACGCGGTTGAGCACGGGCTTGCCCGGCTCGTAGCCGACCGAGACGTCGTCGACCGCAATGATCGGCGGCGAGAGCAATTTCTCCGGCGCCGGGAACGAGATCTCGTGGACGTCCTGGGTCACCAGTGCGGTGATCGGCTTCATCCGCTCCAGCATTTTCACGCGCGACTGCGCCTGCCGCGCCTTGGAAGCCTTTGCCTTGAAGCGGTCGACGAAGTCCTGCAGGCGCTTGCGCTCATCGCCCTGCCGCTTGGCGTGTTTGGCGTCGAGCAGTTCGCGCGCGGCGCGCTGTTCCTCGAATGAGGAATAGGTGCCCTTGTAG
>NZ_JASGSR010000215.1:0-7248 GCF_040446015.1 Bradyrhizobium sp. INPA03-11B | reverse complement strand
GATGAAGACGAGGCGGAACGCCTCGGGCAGCTCATCGATCGCGTGCTCGACGACATGCTGGATCTCACGCTGGGCCATGGATTTTTCCGGATCGTCTGTTGACGACAGGGGGAACTGGATGATCTGCGCCTCAAGGGTGCCTTTCGGCAGCTCGGACCACTCCACGCTGCTGCGCCTGCTCCGTACGCGACCGAGCGCCTCGTTGATCGCGATTCGCGATAGCCAGGTCGAGAGGCTGGAGTCGCCGCGGAACTGGTCCAGATGGGTGAAGGCGCGCACATAGGCGTCCTGCACCACGTCCTCGGCCTCGTTGTCGTTACGCAGGATGCCGCGCGCCAGCCGGAACAGCCGGCGGTTATTCGCCTGCATGATGGCGCGGATCGCGGCCTCGTCGCGGGCGATCGCGCGTTGCACGAGTTCGGCATCGCCCGAGCTGATCGGCGACAGCGACGTGACATGGGCCTGGCGCATGGCGGGATCGCCCTTCACTGTTGGCTGAATAATACCATTGGATGCCAAGCCGGCGCACAGGTTCCCGACAAAATGGCGATCAGCCAAAAAGACCCGATCGGCGGCTACGGCCTGATATAGGCCTCCGGATCGCCGCGCGCATGCGCTTCCATCGCATCGAGGAAGCAGCGGACCTTGGCCGGGACGAATTGCCGCGCCGGCAGCAGCGCATGCACGTTGAGCGGCTCGCAGGCATGATCCGGCAACAGCCGCCGCAACTGGCCGGCCGCAACCGCGGCGCGGGTGTAGCTCGCGGTGACCCGCAGCACGCCATGGCTGGCGAGCGCCGCCTGCAGCCGGACATGGGCATTCGAAGAGGTCAGACGCGCGCGATCGACCGCGAGATGCTCGACCGCGCCGCCGGGTGCGGTGATCGCCCATGGCGGATCGCTGGGGCCGGTCAGCAGCGGCAGTTGTCTCAATTCATCCAGCGTGCGCGGCTCGCCGAATTTCTCCAGCAGCGCCGGCGCCGCGAACAGGCCGCGCTCCAGGGTGAAGACGCGGCGGATCACGATGCCGGCCGACGGCAGCGGCGCCTCCAGCATCGCGAACACGATGTTGTAATTCTCGGCGATCGGGTTGACGATGTCGTGCTCGACGTCGATCCGGATCGCAAGCTCCGGATAGCGGCCCATCACCGCGCAGGCGACAGGCCCTGCGTGATGCGCGCCGAATTCGTACGGCGTCTTGATGCGGAGCGTGCCCGCCACCGCGCTCGACATCGCCAGCGCCTCGCTGCGGGTGTCGTGCAGCGCGGCGAACAGCGGACGGACCTTGCGATAGATGGTCTCGCCGGAATCGGTCAGCCGCAGGTGCCGCGTGGTGCGTTCGATCAGCCGCAGCCCGAGATTGGCCTCGAGACGCTGCACCGCAGCACTGAGGCTCGATTTGGGGTGGCCGAGCACGCGCGCAGCCGCGGTGAAGCCGCCATGCTCGACAACCTCGCAAAACAGCTCCCAGTCGCGCCACTCCATGGCCGATTGTCCATCCACCGGTACAGTGTGTCCAGCCAAATCGGATTATCCCGATCGCCGGGATCACCTAACCTGATTGCAAGCAAATTTGCATCGGGAGGGTGACAATGGCCGACGACGGAATTTTCCTGCGCAACGCCTGGTACGTGGCGGCGCTGAATCACGAGCTGATCGACGGCAAGAAGCTGGCGCGCACCATATTGGAGCGGCCGATCGTGATCTATCGCGGCGCCAGCGGAAAGGTCGTCGCGCTCGATGACCGCTGCTGCCATCGCGCCGCGCCGCTCTCGATGGGACGCGTCGAGGGCGACGACATCAGGTGCATGTATCACGGCATGAAGTTCGCGGCCGACGGCAAGTGCATCCAGATCCCGGGCCAGGACGCGATCCCCGCCAAGCTCGGCGTGCGCAGCTATCCCGTGGTCGAGCGCTACAACATGATCTTCATCTGGACCGGCGATCCCGAGAAGGCCGATCCGAAACTGGTCCTCGACTATCCGCCGCTGGAAGATCCCAAATGGCGCGGTTTGCCGGGGTATATGCACTACAAGGCCAACTGGCTTTTGATCGTCGATAACCTCAGCGATTTCGCGCATCTCGCCTTCGTGCACACCAACACGCTCGGCGGCTCCGAGGAATACGCCTACAAGACCAAGCCGGTCGCGATCGAGAAGCTCGACGACGGCTTCCGCGTCGAGCGCTGGCACATGGGCGCCGATGCGCCGCCCTACCACAAGAAGGTGATCTCCAACCGCGACGACAAGGTCGATCGTCGCAATATCGGCCGCATGATCGTGCCGGGCATCTTCACGCTCGACACCACGTTTGCGCCGGCCGGGCAGGGCGTCGAGAAGGGCGTTCAGGTTCCGGGCACGCGGTCATACCGCAACGCGCAGTTCATGACGCCGGAGACGCGCTCCTCGACGCACTTCTTCTGGAACTATCTGCACGATTTCGACACCGACAATCCGAACATTTCGCTATCGCTGCGGCATTCCCTCGAGGAAGCCTTCAACGAGGACAAGGACTTCATCGAGGCGCAGCAGAAGGTGCTCGACGTCGATCCGGATTATCAGTTGCTCGCGATCGGCGCCGATGCGCCGCTGACCTATTTCCGCTGGCTGTTCGCGCGCAGGCTCGAGGTGGAGCGCACCGCCGCCCGAGCAGCCTAAAGCATGATGAGTTTAGATCGAATCGCCTTCGTCGCCCTCGCTTCACCTCTCCCGATTTGCGCAGCAAATCGGGTGAGGGGCCGCAGCTCGAACGAGGGACTGTAACCCCACCACCCGGCGCTGCGCGCCGACCTCTCCCAAGGGAGAGGTGAACCTGCGCTGCCGATCCCGCCCAACCCAATCTCATCACGCGCTAGTCGGAGCGGCCGGTGGCCCTCTTCCTGGCCGGAACGCCATCCCGGGGATCGCGAGATCGTGAACCCCGGCATGGCGGCTACTCCCTTTGATTTGGCGTAGAACTTTCGATCTGAATTCGTCGGTTCTTGATCGGGGTCCAGGTTTCGACCCGTGCTGGCCGGACCATGTCGGCGGCGATCAATCGGTGAATGACTTTGACCGAAAACGCGAAGCCACCGGAACGGGAGACGCGCGCCGTCCAGGCGCAGCACGCCTGGCTGTGGCCGTTTGAAGCCACGAGGCTGGTGCTTGACGCATATTGGCAGTGGTACGCCGACCACGCACCCGGGCGTGCAGACCCGGGCGACGCACAGCTCGCCTGGACGACGCCGAACCGGATCGCGCTCGAACTGCCATCGATGCATCTGCTGGATTTTTCGCAGGCCGCGCGAGGCCAGCCGCTGCTGATCTGTGCGCCCTACGCGCTGCACCGCGCGCTGATTGCGGATTTCGCGCCCGGCCACAGCCTGATCGAGACGCTCCAACAGTCAGGCATTGCGCGTCTGTATCTCACCGATTGGCGCTCGGCCACGCCTGAGATGCGCTATTTCTCGATCGACAGCTATCTCTCCGACCTCAACGTCGCCGTCGACACGATCGGACCGCCGGTCGATCTTGTCGGTCTCTGCCAGGGCGGATGGCTGTCGCTGCTCTATGCCGCGCGTTTCCCCGGCAAGGTGCGGCGGCTCGTGCTGGCGAGCAGTCCGATCGACGTCTCGGTGCCATCGCAACTCTCCGGGATGGTGGCCGCGCTGCCCGAGCAGAGCTTCGCGGCGCTGGTGCATCAGGGTGACGGCATCATCAGCGGCAAGCACATGCTGCAATGCTGGAGCATTCCCTTTGGCCTGCAGGATGTGGAAGCCGTGCTGCAACGGGGCCTGCGCGACGCATTGGACGATGCCCGTTCGCTGCTCGATCGTTTCCAGCGCTGGAATCGCGAGACGCTTGATCTGCCGGGCGTCTACTATCTCGAGGTGATCAACTGGATTTTCCGTCAGAACCGGATCGCTCGCGGAGAGTTCGTCGCGCTCGGCCGCAGGATCGATCTCGCCGAGGTGAAGACGCCGGCCTTCCTGCTGGCCGCTGACGATGACATTGTTGTTCCGCGCGATCAGGCGTTTGCGACAGCGCGACTGTTGGGCACGCCGCCGATGTGGCTGGAGCGTGGCACCGAACCGTGCGGGCACCTCGGCCTGTTCATGGGCTGCAAGGCGCTGACCGGCTCATGGCGCCGGATCGCGCGCTGGCTTCAGTCCGACATCGGTGATGCCTCGGCTCAACGGCCACGGATCAGTGCGTAAGGCTGCGGATGAAACAAGCCCCGGATTGCGGTTTGCAATCCGGGGCTTCGAGAGATCTCGCTCGATCAGCGTGCGCGGGGCTTACTTAGCCGCGACGACCATGATCTCGACATTGTACTGCGGCGCCGCGAGCTTGGCCTCGACGGTGGCGCGGGCCGGGGTGTTGCCCTGGGAGACCCAGCCATCCCACACCGCGTTCATCTCGGGGAAGGTCTTCATGTCGGTGATGTAGATGGTCGCGCTGAGCAGCTTCGATTTGTCGGTGCCGGCCTTGGCGAGATGGCCGTCGATGATCGACAGGATGTCCTTGGTCTGGTCGGTGACGCTGCCGCCCGCGGCCTTGCCGGCGACGACGCCGGCGAGATAGACGGTGTTGCCGTGCACGACGGCCTGGCTCATGCGCGGGCCGGTTTCGAAACGCTGAATGCTCATTTGGGTCTCCACTTGAATGGCGGGCACTGTCTAGCGTGCCAGATCGGTCCGCGCTACTGCGCATTTTGCAACGCGGCTGATGGAAATCGCTTAAATTGCACCGAGATCGCGGCGACCACGAACACAGTGTCGTCCCGGACAAGCGAAGCGCGATCCGGGACCCATAACCACAGAATTCAGTCGTGAAGCACACTGCGGCCCCAGCGCACTCAACGAATTGGAGCGGTGGTTATGGGTCCCTGCTCCCGTGCGCAATTGCGCACTAGGCAGGGACGACAGCGGAGATTGCCCCGGCGCAATCGCATCAGGCCGGGGGGCTCAGCGCATTAATCCAGCGCGCGAACAGCGCCACCTGCTCGGCCGGCCAGGCGCCGTCGCACGGCATGGTGCCGGCTTCCAGGCGGGCGAGGATCTGCCGGCTGTGCCGCACGACGTCGGCCTCCTTCCAGAGGTCGAAGGCGAACAGCATCGAGCTGCGATCCATCGGTCGGAACAACGGCCGGATGTGCTGTTCGAACTGCACCGCCTCGCCGGGGCCGGGAAGCGCGACGCCGGTTTCGTTCGCGGCCTGCGCATCGCCCGCGATTGCGGATGGCCGCGCGGCCGGCGTCGCGTTGCAGACCCACCACCAGCGCGGCACCGGCATGTTCGGTGGCGGCTTCGCGTAGGCGCCGGAATTCTCCACGGCGATCCGCGAGCCCCATTCGATGTAGGCGACGAAGGCGGCGCGGAATTCCGGATCGGATGGCAGTCCGGCATCGTCGGCGCTCTGCACCATGTAGGTGGCCCACAGCGCGCGCTGCTCCGGCCGGATCTCCTTGCCGATGTGTTGCGACACCATCCGCCGGTAACCGCCATAGCGCTCGGCGTAGAAGCGCGGTCCGCCGAACACCTCGCTGAGCCAGGCCGCGACCCGTTCGGGATGATCCGGCGACATCTCGGCAAACAGCGGGCCGAGCAGTGGATCCTCCGGCACGTAGCGGCTGTAGAAGATGCGCGTCATGTCGAGCAGCGCGGGATAGCCGCCGGCCCATTCGAACAATGTCGGCTCGCGCAAGGGATCGGGGACGGGGTCGTGAAATCCGACATTCCAGTGTATGCCGCTGCAGAACGGCTTGTTCAGCGACGCGCCGCAGCGGCACAGGCTGGCATGTTCCTGCGATGCACCCGCGTTCCGTGCGACCGGTACGCCATCCTCATCGACGAGCTCGACATCACCGGTGACGCGATAGGGGCCGTCCTTCGATATTTCGACCTGCGGCGGCCGGCTGACGTCGGACAGGTTGGCGTCCCGCTCGGGACCAATACCGATGCCGAGCGCGCCCGACGGGCATCTGCGCACCGCGTTGATGAGGTCGTCGAGGCGCGCGCCGCTCGGCGCAATGAACGGTTCTTCGCCGAGATGGAATACCGATTGCAGCCGCTCGTTGCAGAAGCCTGAATGCGCGCAGGTGCCGCGGTTGTCGAACACATGGGCCTGCTGCCCGGCATAGACTTCGAGCTTGTCGGGCACGCGCCGCGGATCCCTCGCGTCTGTGAAGCCGCGCGCGATGTGGCTGTCGTCGCAGAACGGTTTGCTCCGCGATTGTCCGCAGCGGCACAACCGCACGGGTGTTTCGGCTGCAACCGGCACACCGAGATGATCGACGATCGCAATGCCGGGGTCGGGTTCGTAGGGCCCGTTGCGTCTGACGATGATGCGCTTGCGCGCGGGTTGCTTGTCGCTCGCACCTTGGGCGGAATAGTCGTCTGTCATGCCTTGCAATGATCCCTAAGCTCGCCCAACCCGTGCGAAGCGTGCTTAGATGGATCGACGGCGGCTCTCAACGAACCAGATGGAAAGTGCCGCGGGAGAGTTGCGATGATCCGCAAGACCAAGCGCAAATATGGTTGTCCGGTCGAGTTCTCGATCGATCAGCTGAGCGGCAAATGGAAGACGGTGATCTTGAGCCGACTGAAGGTCCGTCCGATGCGCTATGGCGAGCTCCGCCACGACATCCCGCAGCTCAGCGACAAGGTGTTGACCGAGCGGCTGCGCGATCTCTGCAATTCAGGCTTCGTCAAGCAGGAGCGCGGCGGCGGCTCATCGCGCTACTGCCTGACCAAGCGCGGCGAGATGCTGAAGCCGATGCTGCAGGCGCTCTACGATTGGGGCGAGGCCAACGCCGACACATTCGGCGTGCGCTTCGCCAGCGCGGAGGTGGAGTAGGGCGTGTGCTCATAAAAGCAACGAGACTCTTTCGGGGCTCACGTCTGCTTAGCACCCAACAGCGGCGCGAGAGGCCGACATTCCGGGACCTCCGCTTTGGGCCAACAGCCGACATACGCAGCTAGACTTATGCGCCCACCTCCCGGACCAAGGTCAAACCGGCAGCGGACTGGATTGACGCTACTTCGACGGGTCGGTAGATGTTTTGTCAACCGCATCACCAATCATTAAAAGGGACGGTTGATGTCGCTTTCTCGAAGTGCGTGGTGGAGGCTCTTCGGCTTCGGCACCCTATACCTACTATTTGGTGGTTTTGTCCTCGGTCACGCTTTATTCGATCAATGGACACACAGCGAGATTCTCCGACAAGGAGTGACCACCACAGCCCACATCTTCAGCATAAAGTACAATGC
>NZ_JASGSR010000214.1:0-7288 GCF_040446015.1 Bradyrhizobium sp. INPA03-11B | reverse complement strand
GGTCGGTGCAGTTCGCGCTAGATAGCGCATCGCCTCGGCGCGCTCTTCGCCCCACGTGCTGGTGGGCAATTCCAGGTAACGCGAAAGCAGGGCGGTCGCTTCGTCGCTTCTGTTCGCCCACATATAGTCCCGACCGAGCCAGAAGCAGATCTGCGCATCGTCAGGATCCTCTCGATGAGCAGCTTCCATGAGAGGCAGATATTGTTGCCGCGTGTCCTTTGAATGATCCTGCACCTCGCACATGACGATATCGAGGCACTCTCTGGTGATTTCTTCGCCGGAATAGGTGAGAGCCTCATGAACCGGCCGCTTGAATCGATAACCCCAGCGATGGTGGAAATTCTTCGTTGGCCAACCGCGCAAGATCGTTGGATCGTCGGGATGCGTCCGGTAGACGGTGCGGCAGAAGAGGGCAGTCGTATCCGGTGCCCACGCGGCCTCGAGCTTCTCCCGCCATCCCGGTTCGAGGTATCGATCCATATCCATCGAACAGCAAATTTCAACGTCGGATGGAATGAGCGCCATCGCTGCATTTCGAGCGACGTCGAAACGCCAAGGTCGAACCGCAATGCGGTGAACGATCACTCCTGCACGCTCCAGCCGCTCGACCGTGTCATCACTGCTGCCGGTATCAGCCACAATTCGATAGTCAGCGTCGGCCGCCGAGTTCGCCCAGCGCTCGGCATGCGCGGCTTCGTTCAACGCAATAGTGTAGACGGCAACCTTCAAGCTAACTCCTGAGCAAATCGCCGGACTGATGCAGAGCGTTTGACGGCTGATGGTTCACGCTGCTCATATCAAGCTGGATCCGCCCCGCTTGCGGATGGCAACGAGTCCGCCCATCAGCCTGGCTCTGGCCAACTCATAGTGGCTGTCGAAAAAAAGAATCTCCGCAAATTGGTGAGCAAGGTTGGCCACGCCAAAGGGATCCAGCGAGCGGACTTCGCCGAGCTGCTTCATCTCGCGAAGCAGTGTCTTGGTTAGCGTAATTCTGGCCGGATCCTCGCCCGGCGGCTGCCAATCCAGATCTTCGATGAAATACCAGCCACCGTCGGCCAACAAGGGAAACAATTCAACCAAGGTCTGCTGTTCGTCGAGCGAGGCGTGGCTGCCATCATCGATGATGACGTCAAAAGTGTCATGTTTGAGCCGGGTGGCCAGGGCGCGCAGCTGCTCTCGATTGGATTGATCACAGACCTCGGACCTGAACCGCTCATTGTTGAGCGCCGAGAAGTCGGTCAGATCAACGCCGATGACCTGACCGAACGGGAAGAAGCTTTGCCACAGGGCGACCGACGGGACTTCCGTCTGCTTGCCCTCCGCGAGACCTCGGCAAAGACCGATCTCCATGATCCGGCGCAACGAAAAACGCCTGCTCGATAACAGGCGCTGATAAATCCGCGCGTAGCCGTGCCGGTTGCCGGTATGCCGGTTCTTGTCGGTATTGAAGCAGTCTGCCAAATCCGCCAGAGCAAGCGGGCCATCGTCGGATTTCGTCAGCCACGCGATCAGGGAGCCGGGATTTTCCGCGCGACTTTGATTGCGTGCGGTCCACAGATGCAAGCCGAATATGCGGTCGTCATGGAGGTAACTTGCCAGCTCCGTCGCCGGTCGCTGAAAGACATCGACCTCCGTCCAATCGATCGAGTTGAAGAACACGGGACTGAAGACGCTGGCGCGCAGTTCCTGGCCATCGGGGGAGGCGATGTAGTCGGACAGCAATTTGGGTCCGATATCTCCGAACATGATCGGGGCTGTTTCGTACAAGCAGTTGATGGAGCGCTCGTACAGTGCGCGCAAGTGACGACTGAACGGCTTTGCATAAATCACATTGCCGCAGACAAAATGTCCGCGGTGTCCACCGCGCCACTGCAGATTGAAGAAGTAGTCGCCGATAAACGGGAATGGCTTGAGCAGGATGACGTCGGCGTCCATCCAGAGGCCGCCGTACTCGTAAAGCAATGCGTAACGAAATATGTCGCTAAAGAAGCGAACTTCCGATCGTTGCGCGGCTCGATCGAACAGCGCCTTTGGGACGATATCCGACGCATCCCCGATCGAGATGCCGCGCGCCGCAAGGAACGCGAGCTTATGAGCCGAATAGGTCCAGATGCGAACTGCATGCCCGGCGGAGCGCATCGACGAAGTTGCCGCGATCAGCGTTTGGTGCTGATCCGACATCGGTTCGTAAAACAGGTTGATCTGCGGCAGCGGCCCTGACGCGTCTCCGAGCAGCGGAGCAATTCGCTGATCGAAGTCTCTGGCCGAGCCGAGACGTGTTTCGATCGAATCGGCTTGGCGAAGGAAGGGAGCAAAACTCCAGAAGAAATCATCGGTTGATTGGGCCTCGATGGGGCCATCCTTCTCGATCGGGATTGGCGCAATGAGGTAGTTCTGGATGCCGGAATAGCGTTGGTAGCTCCCGATCGTGCGGTATCCGTGCTGATCGCACCAGTTCTCGAAAGCTGCGCTGGCGGAGTCCCATATCTCTATGAATATGGTCGGGCGCCAACGCTTGATCGTCTCCCGTAATCCTTCCAGTATCTCGAATTCCATCCCCTCGGCGTCGAGCTTTATGAACTCGACCGGCTCATCGAACAGAACTGAATCGCCCGGAATTGCGTTGACCTCGCCGAGTGGGTCAGCGAAGAAGCAGGTGTGTCCAAGATTGTCGGGGTCAGGAGTTTCCTTGCGCAATTTCCCAGGTTTCGCGCCGAGCGCGGTGCCGAGGTGATTGATGTCGACATTGCGGCAGCCGTTCAGGCTGCAGTTCGCCTTCAGGATCGACGCGGCGACATCATTGGGTTCGAAGACGATTATCCTTGGAGCGTTGGTGAACTTCGATATGTACACCGCGTGATTGCCGACGTTCGCTCCAATGTCGACGAAGACTCCGGTCCCCCGATAGTGACTCGAAATTAGCTCAAGCTCTTCGGTCTCGTAGAATTGCCCGCGCTGGTGAAACTTCATGATCGCGTCGGACGGATTGGTCACGACAAACCGGACCGGCTGCCCCATCACCACGGACTCGACAACACGATCAACCGGCATGGGTGGGCGGTCGCGGGTGCGGCCATCCCAGATGTTGTTCGTCGGCTCCAGCACTCGACGGATATCGCAAGCTTCGACGGTCGCGATCCACGCTTCGGAGTCGGCAACGCTGAAGGACACCACAAGCCGCCGCTGGTCCGGATGCCACGCGAGCCCGGCTGCGAATTCGACGCCTTTCCGGTTGAAATAGAACGGGCAGCTGACCGCCGCCATATGGTTGGAACGATCGAAACGGACGAATCGGTGAAAGTAGAAGCGCCCGCGTTCGGCCGGGCGCCACTGCACCTCATGGATCAAGGCGAGCCAGCCATCATCAAACGGAACCAGTTGCGATCCGCCGCGAAAGCGCGCCGCCGAGATCGGCGGATCGTGCTCCTGCAGCGTTTTGCCTTCGGCGTTTACAAGGCGAGTGGGATCGCAGAGATAGAGAAAGTTCAGGTCGTCTCCGGCGACCTGTGGCATCCAGTTCTTTTCATCTCGTTTTGGACCGTCGGCCTCAAGTTTTCGCCACTCGACCAAACGACAGCGGCCGCTCTCGTCCTCCTGCAGGCGGGCCAATACCTGTTCGCACCAGCCTTCCGGCGTGAACTCGCGGATACAGGCGCTGCTCCACAGGGCGCCGCGCCAGGCGAACAGCCGCATGTCCTCGAAGCCCTGGACCGCAGGGAAGGCCCGCGCAGGCAAATCGCTTGGAGTCAGGATTTCGCCGCTGGAACGGACTGACAGATCGTCGTCAAGGTGGAGGAGGAAGTTGCGGGTTTTGATCGGCTCCTCGTTCGATGTCTCATACTGGAGACCATCTTCCGTCATGACGTAGTTGACGGTTCTCTGCGCGACAAGGATCTGATCCCCCAATCGCGTCACCGACGGATTCAGCGCGACGTAGCCGTCAGGCGCGGAGAAGTCGATGCGCTTCGACTGGAACGAAGGCAGCACGGCGTGTGCCGGCGGCGCATAGAAATGCAGATTTGACCACGCCAGTTCGCGCGGCGCGTCGGCAATCTCCCGATTGAGCGCGAGATAGTTGCACGCTGCGAAGCCGCGGCGTTTTCGCTCCGAGTCCGCTGCGTAGTTTGCGGCTATCGAATATTCCTCCAGCAGTCCGGTCCTGTAGACATAGTCCTCGACGAACAGGATGTCCGACCTCGGATATCCAATTGTCAGCCCGTACTCGGCGAACAGCGCGGCCGCGTGGTTCTGTCCTTTATCCCGGTAAAACCTTGCGAGATCGTAGATCGGCTCTGCGCGTTGCGGACGCTGGTTGAACGCCTGGAGGGCCTTGCTGACAAATCCACCTTCGTCGCCGAGGCTGCGCAGGCAGCGGGCCTGTTGCAGACGCGCCATCCAGGCTTCTTCATCCCAACCGCCCATGTCGGCGCGTATGGCATATGCATCGGCAGCTTCGGCGGCACGGCCGGCGTCACGAAGGGATTGCGCGAGGTAGAACCAGTAACGGGCGTTCTTCGGGTCCTTCTCGAGCGCCGCTTTCAGCAGACGGATGTCGCGCTCGAATTTGTCGACGCGATTGGATCCGCTGGCATGGTCGATATACGACACACCACTCAGTTCTTCGACGCCGCCAGGTACGTCGATATATTCATGCGTGACGCCGTGATAGCGTGCGCCGGCGTCGCGGCGAACGATGCGCGTATTCGAATAGCTCAGACCACCTGACGTCGATTGCCGCAAGCGATAGCCGGGGCCGGTCAGTTTGCTGCGGAAATCCGCGTCCTCGACAACCAGCTCCATGTCCGCGTCGTCGAACAGCAGGTAATCGTAATCGAGCGACGACGCGTAGGCGTGATCCAGAGCCGCATTGCGGGCCTGCTCGAAATTGTGAAACGGAAAGCTGTGCAACTCGCCGGGAATCTGCCGTTCGGCGAAGAAGCGCTTGACGAATTCCTGCGTGCCGTCGGTCGAGCCGGTATCTCCGATCACCCAGCAGCTGATGTGTTTTGCGACGGAATTGAGACAGCGTTGCAGATTTGCCATCTCGTTCTTGACGATCATGTTCAGGCAAAGCCGCTTGGAGTCTGACACTGCGCGAACTCTATGATTTGCGGTTAATCCCTGCGCCAGGCCGGCGAAATAGGCCGGTCCGATCGAGACGGACGAGCAATCTTCGTCCGCATCCCCCGATATTTTCACATTAATCCAAATTCGCCGAAGGAGGAGCGCAAAGGTCCTTTACGGTGAATCGCGCGGGTTGACGAGGTGGTACCGTATTTTTTCGGGAGTTCCCTCTTGCGCGCATTAATTAAAAATCTCTTGCAGCCCTTGTTCTAATCCGCTTTAAATTGGCTGCTTTCGGAAGGCTTGCCTTTCGTGGTTAATTTTTAATGATGTCAATTGCTATTGAGATTTGAGACCAACGCAGCTGCCGGTGCTGCTTGGAGTGGGGTTTTTCACACTGACGATTTTGCTCCGGCGTTTTGGCTCGGAGAGATCGCTCATAGCGTATCGAGTTATTGCATGTCGAATGATTGCGCCGGTAAGCCGAAGGTTTCTCCGAAACGCGAGCATGTCCGACCGCCGATCACGGCTACCGGTGTCGATTCATATGCCGGTGTACTCTCCGCGATCGGCCTTCACGAAATCCTGGTGGCCGGGAACCTGCCGCGCGGGCAGACGACGGGAAACATCACGTATTTCATCATCGATCGCAGCAGCAAGGCGATCGTGTCGCAGGTTACGCTTCCCGACGCATCGAACCAGTTCAACCGCGTCGAGATCCGGCTCAAGGTTGCGCGCCTGTCCGGCGCCTACGACATCGGCACATTTCAATCTAACGGCGAGTTCAAACCCGCCGAATTTCTTGCAGTACGAAGCGATTTAGACACTCCGCCGTCGGGTGGAGCAAGCGGACACGCCGCCTGAGCTTTTTGCCGGGCGGCTTCTTTTTTTGGATTTCGGGCCGAACGCCAACAGCGCGCGGCCCAACATTTGTTTTTGACGAAAGGACCAGGCCGATGGGCGGCAAGTCTGAATTTCTTTTTGTCGATTCATTCATTCCGGATCTCAGCACGCTGCTGCAGCACGTGCGGCCCGAGGTCCAGGCCATCGTGCTCGATCACCGCCGGCCTGCCGCACAGCAGATGGCCGAAGCGCTCGAGGGGATCGAGGGGCTCGATGCCATCCACATCGTCGCGCACGGCGCACCAGGGCGGGTTTGCTTCACGAGTGGCGAGTGGTCGGTTGAGACGATCGGGCGCGATGCGGAGCATCTGGCGACGATCGGTGCAAAGCTGCGCGAAGATGGCGATCTGCGGCTGTGGAGCTGCGAAACCGGGCGCGGTGTGGCCGGCGAAGACTTCATCGAAGCACTTGTAGGCAGCGTAGGCGCCTACGTAAGCGCAGCAAGCGGAAAGATTGGCGCTGAGGCCGGAGGCGGAACCTGGGAGCTCACGTCGCGTGGGCGTACCCGGGCTATCGCTGCTCCTCTTCGCGCCGAAGGTCTCTCGGCGTACGCGGGCGTGCTTGCAACGTATGATCTGACTTTTACCGGCACGATTGCTCAAAATAATGGGTCGGAGACCATAAACACATTTTTTGTGGTCGATACGACAACCGGCACAATCGTTGGTAGCTTCAATCTACCCAACAGGGTTCCTACTGGCTTTACGAATTTTTCTGAAGCTGTCATTGTTTCCAGCAATACCGACACTTACGCGATTTACTTGAACGGCGTGAACAGCTCCGCAGTCGCGACGTACAACGCGGGCACGAATACCTTCACCTCCGGATCCGGTAACGGCGATACCTTCAGCGGCGCCTCGATTCCAAGTAATCAAGGAGCGACTGGTGCCACGGGCTCCACCGGCTCGACGGGCGCAACCGGAGCCACAGGTGCGACCGGCGCCACGGGTGCCAGCGGCGCGACGGGATCAACCGGAGCCACAGGTGCGACTGGTGCCACCGGCGCCAGCGGCGCGACAGGCGCAAGCGGAGCCACAGGTGCGACCGGCGCCACGGGTGCAACGGGCGCGACAGGCGCAACCGGGGCTACGGGTGCGACCGGAGCCACGGGCGCCAGCGGCGCAACGGGCGCAACCGGGGCCACAGGTGCGACCGGCGCCACGGGCAACACCGGCGCGACCGGCGCAACGGGCGCCACCGGCGCAACTGGCGCCACGGGAACGACAGGTGCGACCGGCGCCACCGGTGCGACGGGCACCACCGGCGCAACCGGAGCCACGGGCGCGACCGGCGCAACTGGCGCCACAGGAACGACAGGTGC
>NZ_JASGSR010000213.1:0-7300 GCF_040446015.1 Bradyrhizobium sp. INPA03-11B | reverse complement strand
GCGCCTATGGCATCGACAAGAAGATCCGCTTCAACCACCGCGTCGTGCGCGCCGACTGGTCGTCGGCCGACTCGCAGTGGACGGTCGAAGTCGAGCGCGGGCCGGAGAAGGCGATCGAGCGCCTCACCTGCAACTTCCTGTTCATGTGCAGCGGCTACTACAAATATGAGCACGGCTACACGCCGGACTTCCCCGGCATCGCCGATTTCGCCGGCAGCGTCGTCCATCCGCAGAAATGGACCGACGACATCGACTATGCCGGCAAGAAGGTCGTGGTGATCGGCAGCGGCGCGACCGCGGTGACCCTGGTGCCGGAAATGGCCAAGACCGCCGCCCATGTCACGATGCTGCAGCGTTCGCCGACCTATGTCGTGGCGCGGCCGGACGAGGACAAGGTCGCCAACTGGCTGCGGGCGCGGTTGCCGGCGAAGCTCGCTTACGGCCTCACGCGCTGGAAGAACGTGCTGTTCGGCATGTATTTCTACCGGCTCTGCAAGCGCGATCCGGAGCGCGTGAAGAAGCTGATCCTCGGCGGCGTGCGCCACGCGCTCGGCCCCGATTACGACGTCGCCACGCATTTTACCCCGAGCTACAATCCGTGGGACCAGCGGCTTTGCCTGGTGCCGAACGGCGATCTGTTTCAATCGCTGCGCAGCGGCGAATCGTCCGTCGTCACCGACCAGATCGAGACCTTCACGCCCGGCGGTATCAAGCTCAAGAGCGGCAATGTGCTTGATGCCGATGTCGTGGTGACCGCGACCGGTCTCGATCTGCAGGTGCTCGGCGGGCTCGAGATCAAGGTCGATGGTGCGCCGGTCGATCTGTCGAAGACCATGAACTACAAGGGGCTGATGTATTCGGGCGTGCCGAACCTCGCCGCGGCCTTCGGCTACACCAACGCATCCTGGACGCTGAAATGCGACCTGACTTGCGAATATGTCTGCCGCATGCTCAACCACATGAAGGCGAACGGCTACGCGCAGGTGACGCCGCGGCGGAACGACCCTGATGTGACCGAGCTGCCCTGGGTGGATTTCTCCTCGGGCTACATCCAGCGCGCCGCCGCCAGGTTCCCCAAGCAGGGCTCGCGCCGACCGTGGCGCCTGTACCAGAACTATGCGCTCGATATCATGACGCTGCGCTTCGGCTCGCTGAAGGATGAGGCGATCGAGTTTCTGCCGGCGAGCCGGACCAGCGCGGCGGATGCAGCCGCGAATCCGGCGCGGCAGGTGGCGTAACGCGCGCCGCCGCGAACCAGGCACAACTTCGCGCGCGCCCGTTGGGGCGCGGGCTGGCGATCATTCGGCACCTCTGCTATGGGAGGGCTGCGCCCGCATGCTTCGCGGCGGGCGGTGCGGTCCCGTAGCTCAGCCGGATAGAGCGACGGTTTCCTAAACCGTAGGTCGGAAGTTCGAGTCTTCCCGGGATCGCCATTTTCCGCCTGGCTGCGCGCAGCGCACGCCCCCGCTTGTTGCGAACCTCAAGCCGGGCCTTGTTCGGGGCGGTGATCGGCGGAGTTGTGATCGGCGCAGCGCAGCACTGGAGCGTCGCAAAGCGTGCGGCCGCGGCGTCGCGCGCTGTTCCTGCAAGGTCGTAACATCGGACAGCACGCTGATGTGTCCGAATATTCCCTGCCCGGATGCGACTTTCGCTGGACGCTTCGTCGGCGGCAGTGATAACGGCTGAGAGGAGCATCTCAAGACGGGCCGCATGCCGAAACCTCCGCCTCCTTCCGCCAGTCGCGGGCCCGGCCCATCGCCGGTTCTGCAACGCGCCGTGGTCGCTTTGCAGATGGGACAGGTCGTCGAAGCCGAACGGCTCGCGGCGGAGGTCTTGAAGGCAAACCGGACCGATGTCGGCGCGGCCTCGATCCTGGCGCGGGCGCTGATGATGCAGAACCGCAACGAGGAGGCGATCGCGCCGCTCGAGCGTGCCACGCGCCGCGTCGAGGATCCCGGCCTCGAGACCCTGCTCGGCGCGGCGCTCGGCGGCGCCGGTCGCCGCAACGAGGCGATCGATGTGCTGCGCCGGACCATCGCGCGGCGGCCGCCGTATCTGCCCGCATTTCAGGCGCTGGCAGCTCAATTGCACGCAGCTGGCCGCATCGACGAGGCGGTTGCCGTCCTTGAGAGCGCGCTTGCGCTCGCGCCCGGGAGCCTCGAGTTTCAGCTCCTGCTGGCGCAGCTGCTGCCCCAGCGCAACGAGCGCGGCCGCGCGCGCGAGATGCTGGAGAGACTGCGCGTTGCGGCGCCGGGACATCCCGATGTTCTGGCCGCGCTCGCGCGCGTGCTGCTGCTGGAGGGCGAATACGCGGCCGCGGCGGATCTCTACCGCCAGGTGCTGGCGCAGCGCCCCGACGATCCCCTGACGCGAACCAGCTTCTCCGCCGCGCTTCTGGAAATGGGCGATCGCGCCGGCGGCGAAGCAAATCTGCGTCTGGCGCTGCGCGGCCGACCGCAAATGATCGGCCGCACCACGTCCGCGCTTACCATGGCATCGCATGGCCGCTTCTTCTTCCGTCCCAGCGGGTTTGCGAAGTTTCTGAGCTAGCCGATTCTGTCGCGCCCTCACGCTCGTCATCGCCCGGCTTGATGACCGGGCGATCCAGTACGTCGCGGCTTCTCGATTCAGGCATCGGCGCCTCTGGAATACTGGATCACCCGCTTTCGCGGGTGATGACACCGGACCTGCTCTGGATCGCGCGACATATTCGGTGTCGTCCCTGCGAAAGCAGGGACCCATAACCACCGATGCGAATGGTTGCATGATGCCCGAACGACGAGCCTCTTTCATAACGCGGCCGCGGCGTATGGGTCCCTGCTTTCGCAGGGACGACATGTGGAGAGAGTCTCATCCCCACCCACACCCGTCATCGCCCGCATGCGCCTCGCCACGCCTCTCGCGCGCCCGGTCTACGACCGAAACTGGCGGCGATAGAGTCCGGGCTCGCGGGACATCCTGTTGGATAGTTCCTGCGCGCGCGATGTTTCATCCGGCGTCATCGCCGCGGTCTGCGCGACCCAGTTTTCGCGCTTCACCGGGAAGCATTGCGCAACCGGCGTGCCCTTGGGCAAGACGCCGTTGAAATTGGTGTCGTGCCAACGTGCCGGGAAATGAACCCAGCCGTCGCGAAACAGGTCGCAATCGACAAGGCCGGTCAGCGTGGTGAACGGCAGGTCGAACCGGTTGACCGGATGCGTGAAGAACAGCGAGTAGCCCGCCGGCGCCTCGATGGTCCACAGATTGACGAATTTGATGACGAAGCGGTCGGGCTCGAACAGCGGCGAGCCGGTCACCTGGCTTTCGTCGTGGAATCCGACCGGCGAGCGCGGGAATTCGAGCGCGCCTCCCGCCGGGAGGTCGTTGTCCCACGTCATCTCGCCATTCTCGACCTTGAGATCGCAGACCAGTGGCAGCAGGAAACCTGACGTCATCGCATCGACGAATGGCGGGCAGCGTTTGACGGTATCCTCCTCGCGATTGCTCATCGCATTGAAGGCCTGCGTCGGCATCGTCTTGAGCCATCCTGGAAGACCCATCGACGCCGGCACCGGCTCCGGAATCTTGCCCTCGAGCTCCGCCGGGCAGCGGAATCTGATGGTGATCGCTTCATTGTTGTTGGACACGGTTTTGGTCCTTGGTTCGTTCAATGTCGGCAGCGCCATCGCGCCAGTCGGTGCTGATCTAGCACGCGATAACGGGGCGGAGAAAGCAACCGCGCCTGTCGCGCGGCGCCCCGCGGTCTGGAGCTATAAGTTGTTGTTATCATGACGGATAAGGTAAGTCCTCGATTCCCGGTGCGGCGCGCATTGCGATCCGGCTTTCGGCGTTTTTCGGCTCGTCAGTGTGCAAGACTTTGCCGATAGGCATTGGCTTTCGATGTCTGTCGGGCGCATCATGGCTGGTGTCGCTGACGACAGGATTTTCAGCAGGTAACGGAGTGACCAATGGCCGAAACGAAGGTTGAGACCGCCACCACTGCACGCGCCGCGCCACCCTCCGGCGACAGCGGCGGCGTGAGCGAGCTCGCGATCGCAACCGTCCGCACCGTGCCGATCGAAAAGGCGCAATCCCGTAGCGAGCACGATCTGCTCGGCGAGGACGATGTGCCGGCCAATGCGCTGTGGGGCATCCACACCAAGCGCGCGGTGATAAACTTTCCGATCACCGGCGTGCCGGTCGGCCATTTTCCGGAATTCGTCCGCGCGCTGGCGCTGGTGAAGCAAGCTGCCGCCCGCGCCAACAAGCGCCTGGGCTATCTCTCGCCGGAAAAGGCCGATGCGATCGACAAGGCCTGCACCCAGGTCGCGACCGACAAGGTCTATGCGGAGTCCTTTGTCGTCGACGCGATCCAGGGCGGCGCCGGCACCTCGACCAACATGAATGCCAACGAGGTGATCGCCAACGTCGCGCTCAAGCTGATGGGCAAGAAGCCGGGCGACTATCACACGCTGCATCCGAACGACGACGTCAACATGGCGCAGTCGACCAACGACGCCTATCCGACCGCGCTGCGGCTCGCGGTGATCTTTGCCACCCAGCCGCTGGTGCGCGCGCTGGATGACCTCGCCTATGCCTTCAAGGGCAAGGCGGTGGAATTCGCCGACGTCCTCAAGATGGGCCGCACCCAGCTTCAGGATGCGGTGCCGATGACGCTCGGCCAGGAGTTCGACGCTTTCCACGCCACCGTGAAGGAAGATGTCGCGCGGCTGAACGAGATTTCGAGCCTGTTCCGCGAGGTCAATCTCGGCGCCACCGCGATCGGCACCGGCATCAATGCCGATCCGCGCTATGCCGCGCTTGCAGTCGAGGAATTGTCGCGGCTCTCCGGCCAGCCGATGGTGCTGGCCTCGAACCTGATCGAGGCGACGTCCGATCTCGGCGCCTTCGTGCTGTTCTCGGGCGTGCTGAAGCGCGTCGCGGTAAAGGTATCGAAGATCTGCAACGACCTGCGGCTGCTGTCGTCGGGGCCGCGTACCGGCATCGGCGAGATCAGGCTGCCTGCGGTGCAGGCCGGCTCGTCGATCATGCCCGGCAAGGTCAACCCGGTGATTCCGGAAGTCGTCAACCAGGTCGCCTTCCTCGTCATCGGGCACGATCTCACGGTGACGATGTGCGCCGAAGGCGGCCAGCTCCAGCTCAATGCGTTCGAGCCGACCATCGGCTATTGCGTGCTGAGCTCGCTGCGCATGCTGACGGCGGCGATCGATACGCTGACCAAGCGCTGCGTCGATGGCATCGAGGCCGATCGTGAGCGTTGCCGCAGCCTGGTGCAGGGCTCGATCGGCCTGATCACGGCGCTGGCGCCGGCGCTCGGCTATGAGGCGAGCTCGCGTGTGGCGCGCCGCGCGCTGAAGGAGAACCGCTCGGTCGCCGACATCGTGCTGGAGGAAAAGCTGCTGACCGATGAGCAACTCAACCAGCTGCTCGAGCTTGAAGCCATGACCCGCCCGGCGCGGCGGCAGCCGGTGCCGAAGAGTTGAGGTGCAAAGGAGATAGCGGCGAGGGTGCTTCTGCGCTCCCTCTCCCGCTTGCGGGGGAGGGCCGGGGTGGGGGTCTCTCTACGAGTCGCATCGCGGCAATAGCCCCCACCCGCATTGCATCTATCGATGCAATGCGACCTCCCCCGCAAGCGGGAGAGGTGAAGGCGCCGCCCGATCTTGTTCCTACAGCGTCTTGATGAACTCGATCAGCGCGCGGCGCTCGTCTTCCTTCAGCTCCGGCCCGATCACGCCGAGGCGCTTCTCGTTCGAGAATTCGTGGCCGGAATTGCTGTTGCCGCGCTTGGTGGTGTCGAGCAGGAAGGCGTTCTTGACCTTGTCCTTCCAGGCATAGCCGAGATCCTTGGGATCATACTCACGGCTGCCAAGATAGAAGGTCGAGGGACGGTCCTTTAGCGGCGACAGCAGCGCGTAGATGGTCGGCACCGAGCCGTTGTGCAGGTAGGGCGGGGTCGCCCAGATGCCGTTGAGCGGCCGGACCTTGTAGGCGAGCGGCGCCTGGATATCGTTCGGCCGGTAGCCGTTGATGCGCTTGCGATCCTCGGCGGGAATCTTGTTCTGGTCGTACCAGTAGTCGACGGTCTTCTCGACCAGTTCGCCGAGTGCCGGCCCGAAGCCGCCGTCCTTGATGTTCAGATTGGCCGGCGTCTCGACGGTGCGGCTCGCAAGGCCTTCGGCCTGCGCGCTGTCGGTGCCGATATGGCTGATCGGGATCATCTCGACGTCGAGCAGCGGCTGGCCGGCGTCGTTCTTGATCCAGCGCTTCTTGTCCTTGAACAGCGCAAAGGCCTCGCTTGCGGGCAGCGCCTTGCTGTCGATCGCGGGGCCATGGCAACCTTGGCAGTGCGTCTTGTAAAGCTCGCCGCCCTTCTTCGCGAGATCCATGTTGATCTGCGGCAGAATGTTCTCCGGCCATTTCGGCGATGCCAGGCCGCCAAAGCCCTTGTCCTCGCTGGGTGGCTCGCCGGCGATCATCCGCTCCATCTCATGCAGCACGTCGATCCGCGCGCTCGATTTGAACAGTCCCCTGGATTCATCGAGCAGATTGAGCTCGGCACTGACGCCGAGCGCCTCGCCGGCATTGCGCACCATCGGCTGCATGATCGAGCCGTCATACTGCACCCAGCTGAACCACGGCGCATTCCAGATCCGCGGGAAATGCACCGGCGCCGAATGCGAGGCGTAGTTGTTGGGATTGTTCAGGTCGATCGAGAACACCTGGTTGCCGATCCGGTTGAGCGCGTCGAGCCGCGCATAGCCTTCCTCGACGCTGTTGGCGGCGACCTTGCCCTCCAGTGCATTGATGTTGGCGTATTGCTTCAGCACGAGATCGAGCTGGCCGCGCAGCGCCATGCGCTCATCGAGGCTGGCCTCCTTGCCGAGGATCGCCTCGGCAAAGCGCGAGAAGCGGCCGGGCCAGAACCGGGTCAGCAGCAGCGAGACGCCGACGCTCTTCTGGAACTCGAACAGGTTGGTGTTGGCCGGTCCGCCGTCGATCACGATCTCGGTGCCGCGATAGCTGAAGCTTCCGGTGTGGCAGGCAGAGCACGTCAGCCCGACCCCGTGCATGTCCTCCTTCGTGTGCGGGTTGCGCCACGGCGCGCCGTTGGCATCGGCCATCGGGCTGCTCGGCGCGAAGCCGATCGGCAGCGGATCAGGGCTGCCTGGGATCACGCTGTCGGGAATAAAGCCGAAGCGGCCGAGATAATTGGTCTCGCTGAGCTTCGGCGCCGCCGTGAACAGCGGCCACACCGTCGGTTGCTCCAGCGCCATGAACCATTCAAGGGGAATGCCGAAGG
>NZ_JASGSR010000212.1:0-7550 GCF_040446015.1 Bradyrhizobium sp. INPA03-11B | reverse complement strand
CCGCCGATCCGCGCCTGATCCCGGGCGCGATCAGGCGTTCGCATCTCGACGTCCAGGACTGGGCTTCCAGCCTCAGCGGCCAGTCCGTGGTCGTGATCTGTCAAAAGGGACAGAAGCTCAGCGAAGGCACCGCCGCCTGGCTGCGGTGCGGCAACATCGCGGCGGAAGTTCTCGAGGGCGGCCACCTCGCGTGGCGGGATGCAGAGCTTCCCACTGTGCCCGCGGACAAAATTCCGAAACGCGACGGCCGCGGTCGCACCGTCTGGGTGACGCGATCACGGCCGAAGATCGACCGCATCGCCTGTCCGTGGCTGATCCGCCGCTTCGTCGATCCCACAGCCGTGTTCCTGTTCGTGACCTCAGCGGAAGTCGAGGCCGTCGCCGAACGCTTCGACGCGACGCCGTTCGACATCGAGAACGTGTTCTGGAGCCATCGCGGAGAGCTTTGCACATTCGATGTGATGATCCGGGAATTCGGCCTCTCGACGCCGGCGCTCGAGCGGCTGGCGACGATGGTGCGGGCGGCGGATACCGCGCGGCTCGATCTGTCGCCCGAGGCGCCCGGATTGCTCGCGGCCTCGCTCGGCCTGTCGCGCATGTTCGACGACGACCTCGAACAGTTGAGCGCCGGCCTCTTGCTCTACGACGCCTTCTATCGCTGGTGCCGCGACGCGACCAAAGAAACGCACAACTGGCCGACCAGCAAGGTGAAGCCGTAACCGACTTTGCGGCCAATGCAGAGGCGCGCGGAAATCGCGCCTCTGGACCACCTGGGGCAGGACAACACAACCAGGAGGACAGCCATGCCGAAGCAGAAACTCCTTCACCTGATTGTAGCCTTCGCGATCGCGGGTGCCGCGACGCCCGCCCGCGCGCTGACGCAGGACGAGCTTGTCGCGAAACTTCAGGCCGCCGGCTACGCGAGCATTAGCGACGTCAAGTCGACGGCCGAAGGCATCACGGCGAAGGCGATGAAGAACGGCAAGCCTGTGAGGCTCGTGATCGACAGCAGCGGCCAGGTCAGGGAGCAGGACTGAGATCCTGCCTCGCGCGAGCCGTCAAACCAATGCGATGGAGTGACAACAATGATGAGAGCAACTCTGGCCCTGTGTCTGGCCATCCTGTCGCCGACTGCAATTCTGGCGACACCGGCTGCGCTCAGCGATGACCGGGAAGCGGCCGTGACATCGCGGGCAGCGACCCTTCATCCGCCGGCAACCGAAACGCTGCGCGGCATCGTCGATAGCGTCGATGAGGGCAGCGACACGCTGCTGATACGCCTGTCCGCAGACAGGACCGAACCCTTCAAGGTTCAGGACGGCTTGATCTTCAATGCCGTCCGCTTCGGCGATCCCGTCGAAATCTCGGTACAGAACATCGCGGGAATCCGAACCATCGTCGGGCTCGCCAAGGAATAGGGCCGCGATCCGAAGCATCAACGATGCGATCAATTCACATGTGGAGAGTCCGATGAACATGAACACCGAACGCCGGAACTTCATCGCAGGGGTCGGTGCCGCAGCTGCATCAACAGCCGTGCTCGGCACCAACCATGCCCTTGCCCAAGCCACCCCACAGACAGGAGCGAGGACGATGTCCTATCAGGCCAAGCCGATGCCGTTCGACCCGAAGGCGATCACCGGCATCTCGGAAAAGATCCTCGTCAGCCACTACGAGAACAATTACGTCGGCGCGGTGAAGCGGCTGAACGCCATCGGCACGCAGCTCGCCGAACTCGACTTCGCCAAGGCGCCGAACTTTGTGATCAACGGCCTGAAGCGCGAAGAGTTGATCGCGTCAAACTCGATGATCCTCCATGAGATCTATTTCGATGGGCTCGGCGGCGCAGGTAAGCCGGGCGGCGCGCTCGCCGAGGCGATTGCACGCGACTTCGGCAGCATGGAGCGCTGGCGCGCAGAATTTGCGGCGATGGGCAAGGCCGAAGGCGGCGGGTCGGGTTGGGTGATCCTGGCCTATTCGCCCCGCGACAAACGGCTCGTCAACCAATGGGCGGCCGATCACACGACGACGCTCGCCGGCGGCCGTCCGGTCCTGGTGCTCGATATGTATGAGCACGCCTATCACATGGACTTCGGCGCGGCCGCGGCCCGCTATGTCGATATCTACATGGAAGCCATCCGCTGGGACAATGCGGCCCGGCTGTATGAGCAATACTCAAAGGAGATGTGAGGAGAGTTCGGTGAGCAAGCGAATGAATGAGGCGACCGTCCGAAAGCCATCCCTGATCTGCAGAGATGGGCAAAATTCTCTGCAGGGAGCTTTCCCGTGATCGCGCCAACGGATTCGCAGCGCAGTCGTTTGGCAGAACTGGCACGTTATTTCCTGCGCCTCGGCTTTCTCGGCTTCGGCGGCCCGGTCGCGCTGGTCGGGCAAATGGAGCGGGAACTGGTCGACGGCAAGAAATGGCTGACCAAGCAGGAGATGAAGGAATCGATTGCCATCTGCCAATCGCTTCCGGGGCCACTGGCGATTCAGGTCGGCATCTACGTGTCCTGGCTTCGCGGTGGCTTCTGGGGCGCCTGGGTCGGCGGATGGTGCTTCATCCTTCCCAACTTCGTCATCGTGGCTTCGCTCGGCGCCCTCTACGTCTATCTCGGCGATCTCCAGCCGGTGACCGCGATCTTCTACGGTGTCAGTCCCGCCGTGATCGCGCTCATCCTTCACTCCTGTTACCGGCTTGCCAGGCTCGGCATGGAGGACTGGCTGCAATGGGCGATCGCGGCGGTCTGTCTCGCCGTCACGGTCATCCTCCAGGCCGAGGTCGCGCTGCTGTTCATCGGCGCGGGCGTCGTCGGCATTCTCTATTACGGCAAGCCGTTCAAACGTACGCCTGCGATCCTGCCGGGAATTGCCATCGTGCCGGCAGCCGCCGGTCCGATCGCGCCGGTCGCAAGCGGGTCGACGCTCTCCAAGCTTCTGCTGTTCTTCCTCAAGGCCGGCTCGCTGACCTTCGGCAGCGGCCTCGTGATCGTGCCGTTCCTCGAGCAAGGGCTCGTGCAGCAATACAACTGGCTCGATGAGCGACAGTTTCTCATCGCGGTCGCGATCGGCATGATCAGTCCGGGACCGGTGGTGATCACTGCAACCTTCGTCGGCTACCTCGTGGCCGGATTTTGGGGCTCGGTCGTCTCTACGATCGGCATCTTCCTGCCGTCGTTCCTGCTGGTGCTGATCGTTGCTCCGCTGCTCGCGCGGCATCGCGGAAACGCCAACGTCCAGGGCTTCGTGAAGGGCGCCTATGCAGCCGCGATCGGAACCATCCTCGGCGCTTGCATCCTGCTCGGCAAGATCGCCATCGGCGACTGGCTCACCGCGTTGATCGGATTAGTATCGCTGGCGGTGCTGTTCCGCTGGAAGGTCAGCAATCCGCTGCTCATCGCGGCGACCGCCGTGGTCGGCCTGATTGCGTATCCATGGCTGCAACCGAGCTGGGTGATGGTCCATTAGCCGACCAGCCCAACTCGCCGCTCTTCCGAGAATCCTGGTCGGGGCTCACGCGCGTTGAGAACCTGCCTGCGGCTCTCTACATGAGGAGGTGCGCCACCCGCCGCTGCGGCACGATCCCGCATTCACCGAAGAGTTCATCTCATGCGACCTCACATCATCTGCCACATGGGCACGTCGATCGACGGCCGGCTTCACCCCAGCCGCTTCACCAAGGCCGCCGCCGGCATCCCGGCCGAGGTGCTACGCTCCCACTATGAGAGGATCCATGACGGCTTCGATGCCGATGGGTGGATCATCGGCCGCGTCACCATGAACG
Source organism: Bradyrhizobium sp. INPA03-11B (assembly GCF_040446015.1). Taxonomy (NCBI): domain Bacteria; kingdom Pseudomonadati; phylum Pseudomonadota; class Alphaproteobacteria; order Hyphomicrobiales; family Nitrobacteraceae; genus Bradyrhizobium; species Bradyrhizobium sp. INPA03-11B. The sequence continues at coordinate 3,766 of NZ_JASGSR010000212.1, read as the reverse complement.
AGATGGCCAAGGGAACGGAGCGGCACATCGCCAATCCGCCAAAACTGCCGCGCGAGCCGCATCTTTCCAACCGCAACGGCCGCAAGCTCGCTGTCGGCATCGATCCATCGGGCCGTGTGCATTTCGGCAAGGACAATGTCGGCGGCGATCATGCCGTTGCGGTGCTCGGCGAACAGGTCTCCGACAGCCACCTCGCCGAACTTCGCGAGGACGGCGCGTCCTACATCTTTGCAGGCCCCAAGGGCGACGATCTGCCGGGCGCGATGGCGCAACTTGCATCGCTGTTCGACGCCAGGACGCTGCTGCTTGAAGGAGGCGGCGGGATCAACGGCGCATTCCTCAAGCACGGGCTGATCGACGAGTTCAGCACCTTGATCTTTCCGGCGGTCGATGGCGTCGCGGGATCGCAAAGCATCGTCGATTACCACGGACCTGACGGCGACCGTCCCGGCGCCGGACAATCGCTGCGGCTCACGCATTGCGAGGCGCTGGAGGGCGGCATGGTGTGGCTGCGCCACGCCGTGGAGCGCGCGCCGGGCTGAACGCCGGACGGTCGAGCTCTCGACAAGGGCAGCGATCCGGCTCACTCTGCACTAGCGGACATGACGGATGCGGGGGCGGCATGGAGCATTGGCTTCGCATAGGCGCGAGCGTCGCCTCGATCCTGACGTCGTTCATCGCGGCCGGCGCGTCCATCCTGTTTTGGGCGAACAAGCGCTCGAGACGCACGCGGCTTGAGAATTACCTGAAGGCGAAGAAGGAGAAATCGCCCGACGAATTGTTCTCAGCGACGCGCCTGATGGCCGATCTCGGCATGACGGAGGCGGAGATCTTCGCGGCCAGTTTTGCCAGTCGCCATATCGCCCGTGACGTTCGCAGGGACCTCAGCACCGGCTTCGCGGCCGAAGTGCTGTTCCAGTATCGCGACGACCCGGTGTCACGCTGAGCGCGCAGCCCGGCGATCGATCGCCTATTGCCTCGGACTCTCCGGCCAACCGTTCCGGCACGCCGCGACGAAGAACGCGACGCCGCGCGCGACGTGCTCATCGATCTCGGGATCGAGCGCCTTCAGGTCCACCTCGAACAGCGCCCGCAGCAGCATCGGCACCGCGATGATGTCGAGGAACAACCGCGCCGTGGTCGGCAGATGCTCCGGTGCGAAGGCCGGCAGCTTGCCGAGCTCGTCGGATTGCGTCAGCTCGCGCAGCAGGTGAATCCCGAGCTCGGTGCTGAGCGCGCGCGCCCGGCGGTTGACCGTGGCGGCGAGGTCCGGGAAGCGGTGTGCCTCCGCGATCGCGAGCCGCATCAGGCCGATCCGGTCGGCATCGAAGCCCCAATGCAGCAAGGTGGAGGCGACGCTGGTGAGGCGCTCCTCGATGGTCGCGCCGACCGGCGGGTCGGCCTTGAACTCGGCGATGCGCGACAGGATGTCCCGCGTCACCACTTCGGTGAACAGCGCCCGCTTGTCGCGGAAGCGCGCGTAGATCGTGCGCTTGCCGGAGCGCGCCGCTTCCGCGATCTCGTCGATGCTCGCGCCTTCGAACCCGCGCTGCAGAAACACCCTGCGCGCGGCATCGAGGATGCGCGCATCGACCTCGCCGGCCAATTCCTTCGGCGGCCGGCCAGCGCGCACCTCGACCTGGCTGGCCGCAGGTCTGGTCCTGTGCGCCCTCGGCGTCTTCAGGGTGCTGGTGGTCATCGCCTCGACCCGGGTTCCATGAGCCGATCAAGCCGGCAATCCCAAGCAATATAGCCTTATCACATCTAGTTGTAAATGGAACGGTACAGTTCCGTTCCTATTGACGCGTCGCGCAACCGGAACTATTTGCCGCACAGAATGGAACGGTACCGTTCCCTTTTGCGAAGGCCTTGCAGACCTCGCCGGACAGCAGGAGCAGCCATCATGTTCGAAGACACTGTTTTGGAGCGCGCCCAAGAGGGGCACCAGGGTATCGAGGGCGCGCCCTCGATTTCTCATGAGCCCACCACATCCGAGCGGCCGGAGATTACTGCGCGGGCTCCCGCCGAGGGGCGCCCGGTGAGCAAGGAGCCCGCTCCGCCGGCAACGATCCCGCCGGAGGCCACACCGCAGAACCGCGGCTTCCTGCGCCGCCGTCCGATGGTCTCCGCGATCGGCGCAGTGCTGCTCGCCGCGACGCTCGGCGGCGGCACCGTCTATTGGGACTACACCGGGCATTTCGAATCCACCGATGATGCCTTCATCGCGGCGCGGCAGTCCGCGCTGGCCCCCAAGGTCTCCGGCTACATCACTGCCGTTCCGGTCACCGACAACCAGCATGTCGCGGCCGGCGACGTGATTGCCCGGCTCGATGACCGCGACTATCGCGTCGCGCTGGCGCAGGCCGAGGCGCAGGTCGCGGCGGCACGCGCCAGCATCGAGAATGTCGATGCGCAGCTCGACGTGCAGCAGGCGCAGATCGCGGCCAACCAGGCCCAGGTCGACCAGGCACAGGCGGCGCTGACCTTCGCGCAGCAGCAGGCGACGCGCTACCAGCATCTGGAGCAGACCGGCTACGGCACGGTGCAGAATTCCGAACAGTACACCTCGCAACTGCATCAGCAGCAGGCGTCGCTCCTCAGCGCGCAGGCGACGCTCAACCTCGCGCAGCGCCAGGTGGAATCGCTGAAGGCGCAGCGCAAGAGCGCGGTCGCCAACCTCGCCCAGGCCGAGGCACAGCGCGACCAGGCCAAGCTCAACCTGTCCTATACGACGGTCACCGCGGCGCAGCCGGGCCGCGTCGTCAACCTCTCCGCCGCGGTCGGCCAGTTCGCGCAGGCCGGCACCAACCTCACGATGTTCGTGCCGGACCAGACCTGGGTCACCGCGAACTTCAAGGAGATCCAGCTCGACCAGATGCGTCCGGGCGAGAAGGTGACGCTGAAGATCGACGCCTATCTCGGCCGCACCATCAACGGCCATGTCGAAAGCGTGCAGCCCGGCTCCGGCACCGCGTTCTCGCTGCTGCCGGCGCAGAACGCCACCGGCAACTACGTCAAGATCGTGCAGCGCGTGCCGGTCAAGATCGTGATGGACAACCCGCCGACCGACGTCGCGCTCGGCCCGGGCATGTCGGTCGTGCCGACGGTGCGGATCAATGCCGCGCCGTCGCTGCTCGAGCGGCTTGGCAAGCTCTGATCCCGGGAGGCCGTCATGAGTGCAGCAGCAATCGATGCCCAAGGCCTCCCTGCTCCGCGCGTCACCGTCAATCCCTGGCTGATCGCCATCGTGGTGGCGCTCGCGAGCTTCATGGAGGTGCTCGACACAACCATCGCCAACGTCGCGCTGCCCTATATCGCGGGCGGCATGGGTGTGAGCGAGGACGAGGCCTCCTGGGTGGTCACCACCTACCTGGTGTCCAACGCCATTATCCTGACTGCCTCCAGCTTTCTCGCAAGGATGCTGGGACGCAAGACCTTCTTCCTGATCTGCCTCGGCATCTTCACCGTCAGCTCGGTGCTGTGCGGCTTCGCGCCCAATCTGAATGCGCTGCTGCTGTTCCGCATCCTGCAAGGTCTCGGCGGCGGCGGCATGGTGCCGGTGGCGCAGTCGATCCTCGCCGACGCGTTCCCGCCGGCCAAGCGCGGGCAGGCGTTTGCGGTGTTCGGCATCGCCGTGGTGGTCGCGCCGGTGGTCGGCCCGACGCTCGGCGGCTGGCTGTCCGACAATCTGTCCTGGCATTGGTGCTTCCTGATCAACGCCCCGGTCGGCGTGTTTGCGATCGCGCTGATCGCCGCGGTGCTGCAG
>NZ_JASGSR010000211.1:0-7556 GCF_040446015.1 Bradyrhizobium sp. INPA03-11B | reverse complement strand
TGCGTGGCAAGCTCAAGCGCGCCGGATGGAACGATGCCTTCCTCTTCGAACTCCTCGGCCACATGCGATAGCCCTGCTCCCGGAGGGAGAGGTGAGACAGGCAGGGCTCAGACCGAGCAAGAGCAAATCATCAGATATTCAGCTCCACCGGCACGTCCTCCGGCTTGACGCCGGCAAGCCCGAGGCCCTTGACGAACCATTCGCGCATCTGGCCGATGCCGCGGTTGTAGTCGATCCATACCGAGAGGAAATCGCGCCAGCGCTTGTCCTGCTCGCGCCGCACCGCGGTGCCGCTCGCGATCGTCACCGAGGGCGAGGCCAGGATCTTGTAGGTGCCCAGATTCGGGTTCTTGGCGATCGCGGTCAGCCCGAGCACCAGCGCGTTGACCACGCAATCGACGCGGCCCGACGACATTTCCAGCATCACCTCGTCGCGCGACTTCAGCGACTTGATGGTGGCGTTCGGCGCGAAGCGCCGCGCCACCGCTTCATTGGCCGAGCCGACGTCGACCGCGATCTTGACCTCGGGCTTGTTGATGTCGGCCCAGGTCTTGGCCTCGAGCCCCTTCTTCAGCATCGCGCCGAACGGATGCGGGAACACGAGGTTGGTGAAATCTACCACCAGCGCGCGCTGCGGGGTCGGGTTGAGCGCGAAGCCGAGGTCGATCTTGTTGGCCTGCAGATCCAGAATCGAATTGCCGTAGGTCGACTCGACATATTCCAGCTTGACGTCGAGCAGTTTTGCCAGATCGTTGGCCATCTCGATCGAGAAGCCGGACCAGGTGCCGGTGGCGAGGTCCTTGTTGAAATAGGGCAGCTCGCCAGGCAGCACTGCGATCCGCAGCACCTTGTTGGCGCGGATGCGATCCAGCGTGTTATCGGCTTGCGCCTGCGCCGCGGCCGGGGTCGCCATCGCGGCCGCGAGCGCCGCGCCGCTGCCGATCCCGAGCGCATAGCGCAGCGCGTCGCGGCGATCTTCGGAAATTTTGATGTCGTCGGATTGAGTCAAGCGGGCCTCCCTGCACCAGATCGCCGAAGCCTAGCGTCGGTACCCGGTGCCAGCAAGTGCACGCGCCTTCGCCATTGGTAGGCGAGGGTGATGCTTGATTCTTCACCTCTCCCGCTTGCGGGGGAGGTCGGATCGCATCTTTAGATGCGATCCGGGTGGGGGCTCTCTCCACAATATGACTCGCGGAGAGAGCCCCCACCCCGACCCTCCCCCGCAAGCGGGAGAGGGGGCAGAGCGCGCTCGCCTCAATACCGTCCCGGCACATACATCTCCAGCGGGATCGGGCCGCGGTGATAGTCGGGGTTGCGCACCCGCGGCGGCAGCACCACCGGTTGGTGGGTGACGTGCTGATAGGGGATCTGGCCCAAGAGATGCGAGATGCAGTTGAGCCGGGCGCGCTTCTTGTCGACGGCATCGACGATCCACCACGGTGAGTCCGCCAGGTGGGTGCGCTCCAGCATCGTTTCCTTGGCCTTGGTGTAGAGCTCCCAGCGGGTCCGCGCCTCGACGTCCATCGGGCTCAGCTTCCATTGCTTCAGGGGATCCTGGATCCGCATCGAGAAGCGGAACGCCTGTTCCTCGTCGGTGATCGAGAACCAGTATTTCAAGAGCATGGTGCCGGAGCGGATCAGCATGCGCTCGAATTCCGGCACCGAGTTGAAGAATTCCTCATACTGCTCGTCGGTGCAGAACCCCATCACCTTCTCGACGCCGGCGCGGTTGTACCAGCTGCGGTCGAACAACACGATCTCGCCGCCGGCCGGCAAATGCGAGACGTAGCGCTGGAAGTACCATTGCGTGCGCTCGCGCTCGTTCGGCGCCGGCAGCGCCGCGATCCGGCAGACCCGCGGGTTGAGCCGCTGGGTGATCCGCTTGATGACGCCGCCCTTGCCGGCGGAATCGCGGCCCTCGAACAGCACTACGACCTTCTTCTTCTCGTGCTGCACCCAGTCCTGCAGCTTGACCAGCTCGCCCTGCAGCCGCAGCAATTCGCGGAAGTAGAACTTGCGGTCGATCGACGGCTGTCCGGCCCCATCGTGCTCGAGTTCGTCGAGCCTGATGTCGTCGAGCTCGAGCTCGAGTTCCTCGTCGAGGCTGTCGGCCATCTCCTGGTGGATGCGGGCGCGCAAGGCTTCCTCACGGAAGGCTTCGTCGCGCAAAGCGTCCTCGTGGGAGGCTTCGTCGGTGAGGTGGGGAGCGGTCATGAAGGTCCGTCTTTCAGTGTGTTAGATGGATCGACGGGAGCATTGACGGGCGATGTTACCCCTCTATGACATTGCCATGACCACTGTTTCACGCCGGTGCCACGGCTGTGCTAACAAGCGCCAACAACACGAAAATGGGAGTTGCCGATGATTTCGCTCACACCAAGAGACGTCCTGCCGGAGGACGGCACCGCCGGCACGCTGGTCGGACGGGTCTGGCTGCCGCAGGCGGGTGGACCGGCCGTGGTCGCGGTGCGGGCGGACGGCGTGTTCGACGTCACCGCGCGTTTTCCGACCGTGAGCGCGCTGTGCGAGGAAGCCGATCCCGCCGGCGCATTGCGCGCCACGCGCGGTGAACGGATCGGCGATTTCGAGACGATCCTCACCAACACGCCGCCCGACCGCCGCGATGCGGCCAAACCGCATCTGCTCGCGCCGGTCGACCTGCAGGTGCTGAAGGCCGCCGGCGTCACCTTTGCGATCTCGATGCTGGAGCGTGTGATCGAGGAGCGGGCGCGCGGCAACCCGTCCTCGGCGGAGGCGATCCGCAAGGAGGTGGTGCGGTTGGTCGGCGACGATCTCTCCAAGCTGAAGCCGGGCTCCGAGCAGGCGATGCGGTTGAAGCAGGTGCTGATCGATCAGAACGCCTGGAGCCAGTATCTCGAGGTTGGCATCGGCCCCGATGCCGAAGTGTTCACCAAGGCGCCGACGCTGTCCTCGGTCGGCACCGGCATGGATGCCGGGCTGCATCCGAAGTCGACCTGGAATAATCCGGAGCCGGAGGTCGTGCTGGTCGTCTCCGGCGCCGGCAAGATCGTCGGCGCCGCGCTCGGCAACGATGTCAACCTGCGCGATTTCGAGGGCCGCTCGGCGCTCCTGCTGTCGAAGGCCAAGGACAACAACGCCTCCTGCGCGATCGGCCCGCTGCTCCGGCTGTTCGATCAGACCTTCTCGCTCGACGACGTCAGGAAGATGGATGTCGGCCTGACCGTGACGGGCGCGGATGGCTTCGTGCTCGAGGGCCATTCCTCGATCTCCAAGATCAGCCGCGACCCGACCGATCTCGTCGCCCAGACCATCGGCGCCGTACATCAATATCCCGACGGCTTTGCGCTGTTCCTCGGCACGATGTTCGCGCCGGTGAAGGACCGCGACGCCAAGGGCGAGGGCTTCACCCACAAGCGCGACGACATCGTCACCATCGCAGCGCCCCAGCTCGGCAAGCTGGTCAACCGGATGCGGGGCAGCGACGAATGCGAGCCGTGGACATTCGGCGTCGGTGCGTTGATGAAGAATCTGGCGCAGCGCAAGGTGCTGTGACGTGAGCATAAGGTGGGTTGACCGGCTCCATTCGCCGTAGCTCGACGAGCACAGCAGGCCAACCCACCACCGACGCCGGCCTTTTTTGCGGCCGCGTCCGCGATCATTTCGCGCTGCAATACGACACGCGGCTTGAGGAACCGATCGTTTTTCCTGACATTATTCGCTGGTAGATTGAATTTATCTACGGTGATCCATGTTGCAGTGCCGCGAGGCTGATTATTGCCCGCCTGTCCCGCATCCTCCGCAAAGCCGGCTTGGATTTTTCGAGTTGCTGACCAGGTTGCGGCGAAATCCTCTTGAGTGCTGGAGCGCGGATTTCTTTCAGCAGCCCATCGTCAAGCTCCGCCTGCCATTCACTGACGCATTCGTGGTCCATGACCCGCACGCCATCAAGCGTGTGCTGATGGACAATTGGAGGAATTATCCCAAGGACACGATCCAGCGCCGCATCCTCTCGTCCGGACTGGCCGATGGTTTGCTGAGCGTCGACGGAGAGCGTTGGGACGTGCAGCGGCGAACACTCGCTCCGATCTTCGCGCGCCGTACCGTCGCCTCCTTCACGATGCCGATGCTGGTTGCCGCCAACGAACTGTCGGCGAAATGGGCAACGATGGGATCCAATGCCACGCTCGACGTTGCCGCCGAGATGACGCTGGTCACGCTGAACGTGCTCGCACTGACGATTTTCTCTGACGGCATCGGCGGCGATCTCGACGAATTCCGGATGGCGATGAATGCCTATTTCAGCGTGACCGGCCGCATCGGCGCGCTCGATCTGCTCGGCATGCCCAAATTCGTGCCACGCCCGGGTCATCGCCGCCTGCGTGCGACGATGGCCTACTTCGAGACCGTGATCGACCGGATCGTCGGCACCAGATGTCGAGGACATGCCGTCCCGGTCGACGGCCCGGCCGATCTGCTGACCCTGTTGTTACGCTCACCGGATCCCTCGACCGGACGACAGCTGAGCCTGAGCGAGATTCGCTCCAACATCCTCACCTTCCTTTCCGCGGGACACGAGACGACGGCCAACACGCTCGCCTGGTCGATCTTCCTCCTGTCGCAGTCGCCTGAATGGCGCTCACGCGTCGTGGCGGAGGCCGAGCATGAACTGACCAATCCGGCCGATGATCTCGCCGAGCGGCTGATCGTGACGAAGGCGGTGATCGAGGAGGCACTGCGTCTTTATCCGCCGATCGCCGCACTCAGCCGGACGGCGCGCAAGGCCGACAGGCTGGGCGATCTGGCCGTCGGCGCGGGCTCCCTGATCGTGATCGCGCCCTACGTCCTGCATCGGCATCGCAGGCTATGGAGCCGCCCCGACGCGTTCGACCCCTCGCGCTTCCTGCCGGAGGCCCGGAGCGCGATTCCGCGGTTCGCCTATCTGCCATTCGGGGTCGGGCCGCGGACCTGCATCGGCGCGTCGTTTGCCTTGCAGGAAGCCACCATCGTGCTCGCTGTTCTGATGCGCGATTTCGAGATGAGGTTGCTGTCGCACGCCGACGTGCAACCGCTCCAGCGCATCACGCTGCGTCCGGCGCACGGGCTGCCGATGCTGATCAGCCGGAGATCTGCGCAGTAGCGGGCATTGCGCCATTCGAGTCCGCATGCGCGCGGATATGCTAGTGTCTGCCGAAGCGGGCGACATTGTCGAACATGTTCAGAAACCTGAGCGGAAGGTAGATCGTACGTCGCAACTTGCGCGCGCGATGCGCGGAAAAATTTTGGCAATCATTTTTTCCTGTTTGGTGTGATCTGCTTCACGCACGTTGGTGCGTTATCCGCTTCAGCATGGTGGCTCGGCGCGAACAGAGGGAGTCGCGGACATGAGCAAGCAGCCAGCAAATGGAATGCCGGAGTGGCTCACGACCGACGTGCTCGTGATTGCCGTCTCATTGGCGATCATCGCGATTGGCATCTGGATCGCGCCGTAGCGCGCAGGCGGCATCGCGGAAGGTGATGCTGCCGATGCGAGAGGCGACGGCGCGCCTTATAGGCCCATCATCCGGAAGATCATGCCGCCGATATTCGGACCGTGACGGTGGTGGCGGCGATGATGACCTCGCGGCGGTTCGTCGCCGCCTGCGGCGGCCATCGCGCTCCTGCCGCCGTCCCGCTCGGGGCCGACCGCATCGAACGCGGCCTTCTGCTCGTCGCTGAGTGCGTTGTAGAAGGTGTCGAGCGCCGGCCGCACCGTCCCGATCGCCTGAAGCATGGCATCGAGTCTTGCTCCGACCGCCGCAAGGCGTGCCGGTGGCGTGCGCGCGTCGGCGGGCGGACAGGACGATTTCAACGTGTCCTCGGCCTTTGTCGACGCATCCCGCAAGGCGTCGAGGCTCGCCCGCTGCGCGTCGGTCGGCCTGACGTCGCGTTCGATGACGTCGCCGGGCCATGCGATGGCGGCCGGTTGCGCCGCGTTGCAATTGCCGCTGCCTGACGTCGCTTCACGCCTGCTGCGTTGCTGATCTGCCGCCAGCGCGGTCACCTTGGCTTTCTGATCGTCGCTGAGCAGCCCGTAGAACTTCTCCAGCGCCGGTTGCAGAATGCCGACCGCCTCGCGCATCGCCTGAAGGCGCTGCTGCATCGAGGCGAGACGGCTCGGCGCGGTCAACGGCACGTCCTTGGGGCATGAATTGAGAATGGTCTCGGACGCCTTCTGCGATGCGTTGGCGAGTTCGTCGAGCGCAGCGCTCTGCTCGGCGCTGGGCTGAATGGCGCTGCGGAACTGCTCGATCGGGAAGCCTGCGATATCGCTTCTGTCGCTGCCGCACATGTCGGCGAGGGTGTTGGTTTGAGTGGGGGCACTGGATCGACCGGTGACGGACGGCCGCGGACCGGCGTAGCCGGGCAGATAGTAGGCATAGCCGCTCAGTGCACCGTAGTCGTAGGGGCCGAACAGGCCGGTGTAGATGTCACCGTAGCCATAGTCCCAGAAGTACGGGTCGTAGTCGTCGCCCCACCACGCATAGTCATAGAGATCGTAATAGGCATACGGCCAGAACACCGGGCCGACCCAGCCGAAGCCGCCATGCGGATGGCGCCACCACCAGCCGCCATTGTTGTTGTGAAATCCCCAGGCTGCGCCGGCGGCGGCCGTCATGATCGCGGCGCGCGCCGCCGGGTTGTGCAAGCCGCCCGGGCTGCGCAGGGCGGCCGTGACCGGACGCGACGACAGGGTGCGGCCAACGGCGCTGGCGTTGCGACGCATCGCGGCGGCCGAGGGCGCCTGGCGGCCAGCTACGCCGTGCGAGATCGCCGGATTGCGGCCGACCGCGGGGCCATGGGTCATGGCCGGATTGTGGGCGGCATGGAATTGCCGCGCGCCGCCGCCGCCGCGCCCCATCCTTGTCGCGGCATGGGGCGCCGCATGGATGGTATGGAAACCGCCCGCGCGGGCGCCGCCGCCGTGGAAGCCACCACCACCGCCATGGAAGCCGCCCATCGCCCCGCCGCGGAAACCACCGCCGCCACCGTGAAATCCACCGCCGCCACCGTGAAATCCACCGCCGCCGCCGTGGAAACCGCCGCCTCCACCGTGGAAGCCGCCGCCACCGCCGCCATGAAATCCGCCACCGCCGCCGCCATGGCCGCCGCCGCGGGCCGCCTGAGCGGGATCCGCAAGCAGCGTCAGCGATGCTGCGGCCGCGAGAACTGCGACGAGTGCCAACCATGGATGTTTGCGGCGAGCCATGTTCGTTCTCACTTGTGTCAAAACACTCAATAATGCCTGACACCAACACGCCACGTTGCCGCTCGGTTCCCGCCGAGACGTGAATTGCACGCAACTCTTTGGTCTTTGCGGGCCGGTTGTTCCGCGCTGCGATCGGCACCCGCCTTTCCCTTCGCCATCTGTTCAAGGGAGGGCGGAACGAAGAGCAAGACTCGGACGATAATGTCGCGAGAATGTGGATGTTTGACTCGCTGGCGGCGCAACATATCCGGTGTCGTCCCTGCGAAAGCACTAGGGCATGCACAGATCTCTGAGGCTCCATCCTGCGGCGACGGCGTGGAAGTGTTCG
>NZ_JASGSR010000210.1:0-7605 GCF_040446015.1 Bradyrhizobium sp. INPA03-11B | reverse complement strand
CCGCACCGCAGCGACGTTTTCCCGCTTGCCAAATGTCAAACGCAGGCAGAGCATGAACGGTCGCCGACCCAATCATGGGCCGAGCTCCAACACGAGGAGGCGGCAATGGGACAAGACGTCAGAAGTCCCCGAGGTCCACGGTGCATCGCACTGGTGGGCCCTTTCCAAAGCGGTAAAACCACACTTCTGGAAGCGATCCTGGCGCGCACTGGCGCCATCAAGACTGCCGGCAGCGTCGATGCCGGAACCTCCGTCGGCGATGCCAGCCCCGAGGCGCGTCAACACAAGATGGGCGTAGGCCTGACCGCCGCCACCACCACCTTTATGGGGGACAGCTACACCTTTATCGATTGCCCCGGCTCGATCGAATTCGCGCACGACATGCGTGCCGCGTTACCGGCGGTCGATGCCGCGGTCGTGGTCTGCGAAGCTGACGAGAAGAAGCTGCCGCAGCTGCAGATCATCCTGCGCGAGCTCGAGGAGCTCGGGATTCCCCGTTTCCTGTTCCTGAACAAGATCGACCGCGCCAACAAGCGCGTCCGCGAGACGCTCTCGACGCTGCAGCCGGCGTCGCGCGTGCCGCTGGTGCTGCGCCAGATTCCGATCTGGAACGGCGATCTGATCGAAGGCTTCGTCGATCTCGCGCTGGAGCGCGCCTTCGTCTATCGCGAGCACAAGCCGTCGGAGGTGATGGCGCTCGAGGGCGGCAATCTCGACCGCGAGAAGGAAGCGCGCTTCTCGATGCTGGAAAAGCTCGCCGATCACGACGATGCGCTGATGGAGCAATTGCTGGAGGACATCCAGCCGCCGCGCGATGCCGTGTTCGACGATCTCGCCCGCGAATTGCGCGAAGGGCAGATTTGTCCGGTGCTGCTTGGTGCCGCAAGCCGCGAGAACGGCGTGCTTCGCCTGATGAAGGCGCTGCGCCACGAGGCGCCGGGCGTCACTGAGACCGCCGGCCGGCTCGGCATCAAGGACACGAAGGATGCGCTGGCCTATGTGTTCAAGACCGTGCACCTGCAGCACGGCGGCAAGCTGTCGCTGGCGCGCGTACTCATGGGCCACCTCGACGACGGCGCGACGCTGCAATCCTCAAGCGGCGACAGCGGACGCGTCTCCGGCATCCTCGCGGTCTCGGGCACGCATGACAGCAAGCGGCCGTCGGCGGAGGCCGGCGATACCGTCGCGCTGGGCAAGCTCGATGCGATCAAGACCGGCGATACGGTCTCGAGCGGCAAGACAGCCCCGGCCTCGCTGGCCAAGGTCGAGCCGGCCGCGGCGGTGCTGTCGATCTCGATATCAGCGACCGACCGCAAGGACGACGTCAAGCTCGGCCAGGCGCTGCTGCGGCTGAACGAGGAGGATCCGTCGCTGACGATGATCCAGAACCCGCGCACCCACGACACCGTGCTGTGGGGGCAGGGAGAGATGCATCTGCGCGTCGCGCAGGAGCGGCTCAAGGATCGCTACGGCGTCAACGTCAAATCGCATCCGCCGGCGATCGGCTACCAGGAGACCATCCGTAAAGCCATCACCCAGCGCGGCCGGCACAAGAAGCAGTCCGGCGGCCACGGCCAGTTCGGCGATGTGGTGCTCGACATCAAGCCGAAGCCGCGCGGCTCCGGCTTCGAATTCCACGAGAAGGTGGTCGGTGGCGCGGTGCCGCGCAACTATATCGGCGCGGTGGAAGAAGGCGTCGTCGACGCGCTGGCGCGCGGCCCGCTCGGTTTCCCGGTGATCGACGTCGACGTCACGCTGACCGACGGCTCCTATCACAGCGTCGATTCCTCCGATCTCGCGTTCCGTACCGCGGCGCGGATCGGGGTCAGCGAAGGGTTGCCGCAGTGCCAGCCGGTGCTGCTCGAGCCGATCCATATGGTCGAGATCGTCTGTCCGACCGATGCCACCGCCAAGATCAACGCGATCCTGTCGGCGCGCCGCGGCCAGATTCTCGGCTTCGACACCCGCGAGGGCTGGAGCGGCTGGGACTGCGTCCGCGCCACGATGCCGGAATCCGAGATCGGCGACCTCATCGTCGAACTGCGCTCGGCCACCGCCGGCGCCGGCACCTTCACCCGCCAGTTCGACCGCATGGCCGAAGTGACGGGCCGCGCCGCCGACCAGATCATCGCCGCGCATCGCGACGCGGCGTGATGAAGTGACGTCATCCCGGGCGCGCGAAAGGCGTGCCCGGGACGTTCAGTGCGATGTGCAATTACACATTGTAAGACGACCGACACTATCTCGCCACGGATTGCGCCTACGTCCTCAGTCGCCGTCTGGACGGTGAGGGCAAGGTAGTGCGCGTGTGGTGGAAAGTTGCCGCATTGGCTGGCGTGCTGCTGATGCATGGCGTGCTCGCGCAAGACAAGCCGATGGAATTGACGCCCGCCGGCAAAGCCGTCTTGCAGGATCTGATCGCGCAGAGACCGTCACCCTACGACCCTCCCTCGACTGGCCCTCTGCCAATGTGCGCGTTTCCCGGCGGCCTGTGTGGAGCGGTCCACCGCGACGGCACGGTCGCGGTATTTCCCCAATACGACTGGGTTGGCCCGTTCTCGGATAGCCGTGCCGCCGTTCGCATCGGCGGTCTGTATGGCTTCATCGGCGAGGACGGCCACGAAATCGTCAAGCCGCAATACCGCATCGTCGACGACTATCACTACGGCTTCGCCCAGGTCGATGTGGAGGGAAAGTCCGGCCTGATCGACCGGGATGGCAAGATGGTGATCGAGCCGAAATATGGATTCATCCGGGCGATCGGTCCCGATCGATTTGCCGTATCGGAAAACAGGCAACTGGGCGGAACGACCGGCGGGGAGGATTTCTCCAATAGTCGAGTCGAGTTTACGCCGTCCGGCGAAGCGCGCGTCAGCGTCGGCATCGGTGAGCGGCTATTTACCGATGTCATCGACGTCGAGGGCCGATTGATCGAGTCGCGCAAACCGCCGATCCCCGGGTTCGATAACAACCCAACGCTCCGCTGGGTGCAGAGGGAGAAGCTCTGGGGGCTCATGCGTGTTGACGGGAGCTGGCTCGTCGAGCCGAAGTTCCAGCAGGTGAGTGCGTTGAATAACGGGCTCGCGCGCGTGACGGTCAACGGCAAGGTCGGCTTTATCGACCGGAGGGGAAACTTCGTCATCGAGCCGGTTTTCGACAACGCCGGGTGGTTCATTGCGGGCTTCGATCGCACGTCGGCCGAGCGCGACGGCATCGTCGGCGTGATCGACAAGTCAGGCGCATGGATTTTCCAGACCAATTATCAGCAGCTTCAATTTGCCACCGCCAGCCTCAGGTCCGATCATCCCGGCGCTATGTACGGCTGGCACTTCAAGACGGCCGATCGATGGGGGCTTCTGGACCTCAACGGCCGCGTGGTTCTCGACGCCGAGTTCGATCAGGCGGTCCAGCAATGTCCTGATGGCCGGCTTTCCGCCTACAAGAACAAGCAAAGTTTCTACTTCAAGGCCGACGGCAGCCCTTTGCAGCCGCCGGACGGCCGGCTCATCGACGCGTCATGCGGCGCCCCGCCATTCGTTCTGAAAGTCGGGGACAAATACCGCTTGGTTGATGCTGGCTCGAACCCAGTGACGCCCGTGCTGTTTGACGCGATCGTCTGGGCTGGATCGGACCTCAAGAATGCCAAGCTCGACGGCAAATGGGGACGCCTTGGGCCCGATGGACATTGGGTGCTCGAACCCAAGTTCGACTACCTTTCAACTGGCACCGATCTCTTCGTTGCATCGATCGACGGCAAGCGCGGCTTCATGCGGCGGGGTGGATCATGGCTGATCGAGCCGAAATTCGATGCGGCCGCGCTGCGTCGCGAAAACGATACCGCCTTCGTGACGCTTTCCGGTGCGACCGGCGTGCTGCGGCTTTCGGATCAATCCTGGGTCATTCCGCCGCGGCCGGGCGTTCTGTGCGATGTGGGTACGAGTCACGTGATCATGTCGGAAGCCGCGGGCAAGCGGGTGATCCTGTCACGAACCGGAGAGACCTGGATCGACATTGGCGCCGAGCGGGTTGGCGCCAACCTCGATTTCGGCCTCGTGACCTTTCTCAGGGACGGCAAGTGGGGGCTGGTCGACAGCGCCGGGCAGGTGATGGTCGAACCTCAGTTCGACGAGCCGGTCTATTTTATGCCGCGCCAACGCGGCGTGGCGTGGGCCAAGCGCGACGGCCAATGGTGCGCGATCGACCGCCGCGGTCACTCGGTTCCAGGCATCGCATGCGTCGACACCAACCCCATAGGCCGGGATCATCGCTTCGAGTGCAAGGTCGAGCGCTGACCTTTGCGATCACGCCCCACGCGGGCGTGGTCGTTGGCAGGATGACCGGACACAGCTAGCTTGCGTCCCTATGGGGGCGCAAGGACATCATGCTGGAATCCCGCCGTAACCTGGCGCTGGCCTGCGCGCTCAGCGCGCTGGCCGGTTATGTCGATGCCATCGGCTATCTGCAGCTCGGCGGACTGTTCGTCTCCTTCATGAGCGGCAACTCGACGCGGCTCGGCGTGACGCTGGCCGCGGGGCATTGGCAGCATGCGCTGGAGGCGCTGGCGCTGATCGTGCTGTTCGTGGCGGGTGCCGCCGCCGGCAGCCTGGTCGTGCTTAGCCGCATCGCGCATCGCCAGCCCCTGATCCTGCTCGTCGAGGCGCTGCTGCTGGCGGCCGCGGCGTTGGCCTACGGCTATGACCTGCCGAACGCCGCCGTCGCGGCCATCGTGCTGGCGATGGGGCTCGAGAACGCCGTATTCCAGCTTGAAGGCGGGGCCGGGCTCGGCCTCACCTATGTCACCGGGGCGCTGGTCAAGGTCGGCCAGCTGATCGCCGCCGCACTGACCGGCGGCGCAGGCTGGGCCTGGATGCCCAATTTGTTGCTGTGGGCGGCGCTGGTGGCAGGCGCGCTGGCGGGGGCCGCTGCCTACCACTGGATCAACCTCGCCGCGATCTGGTTTGCCGCGGGCACCGCCTTCATCCTCAGCGCGCTGGTTGCCGCAACCGCGAAGCGGACGGATTGACAGCGCGCCTGCCTTGGCCGATGTCACCGCCATGACATCCTCAACAATGACATCTCAAGGCAAAACCCGCGCCGCGTGCCTGATCGGCTGGCCGGCGGCGCATTCCCGCTCGCCGCTGATCCATCATTACTGGCTGCGCACGCTCGGCATCGAGGGCGGCTATGTGATCGAGGCGGTGCCGCCGGAGGATTTCAAGGATTTCCTGTTCCGCCTGTCGCTGCGCGGCTTCGTCGGCGCCAACGTCACCCGTCCACACAAGGAGCAGGCGCTGGCGCTGTCGGCACCAGACGAGCGCGCCCGTGCCGTCGGCGCCGCCAACACGCTGTGGTTCGCCGATGGCGAGCTGCGCTCGACCAACACCGATGTTGAAGGCTTCATCAACAATCTCGACGCCTGCGCGCCCGGCTGGGACAGGACGGAGGATGCGCTGGTGCTCGGCGCTGGCGGCGCGTCGCGCGCGGTGGTATTCGGCCTGATCGAACGCGGGATCGCCCGCGTGCATCTGGTCAACCGCACCATCGACCGTGCCCGCGCGCTCGCCGACCTGTACGGCGCGCGCGTCCATCCGGCGACCTGGGACACGGTCGGCGATCTGCTGCCGCGTGCCGGCCTGCTCGTCAACACCACGTCGCTCGGCATGCACGGCCAGCCTCCGTTGGAGATCGATGTCGGGCTGTTGCCGGAGGGCGCGGTTGTTTCCGACATTGTCTACGTGCCGCTGGTGACGCCGTTGCTTGCGGCGGCAACGGCGCGGGGGCTGAAGACCGCCGACGGGCTCGGCATGCTGCTGCATCAGGCGGTGCGCGGTTTCGAGGTTTGGTTCGGCCAGCGCCCGCAGGTCACGGCGGAGCTGCGTGCGATCGTGGAAGCCGATCTCACAAAGACTTGAGGGCTGGAATAGCGTCTCCGGAGCGGGGTCTCGTGTTAGTCCCCCCCGCGTTCCCTCCCGGAGATCACTAATGCCTGCCAGCCGTTCCCAACTCGTTCGTCCGTTCATTGCGCTCGCGATGGTGACGGCCTCCACGCTCTACGCGCTCGCGCAGCAGCCGCCGACGCCGACGCGGGTGCGTGGAACCGTCGAAAGCGTCGACGGCGATACGCTGGCGGTGAAGTCGCGCAGTGGTGAAGGCGTCAAGCTGCATATGGCCGGCAATATGGTGGTGCTTGGGCTCACCAAGATCGCCCTGGCTGACATCAAGGTCGGTTCCTTCATCGGCACGACCACGGTGCCCGGGTCTGACGGCTTGCCGAAGGCGGTCGAGGTGCATGTGTTCCCCGAGAATATGCGCGGCACCGGCGAGGGCTCGCGGCCCTACGATCTGAAGCCGAACAGCAGCATGACCAACGCCACCGTCGCGGAATCCGTCGTCAGCAATGACGGCCATACTTTGCTGGTCAAGTACAAGGACGGCGAGAAGAAGGTGCAGGTCACGCCCGACACCCCTGTCGTGACCTATGTTCCTGGCGACAAGGCGGACCTCAAGGCCGGCGCCAAGGTCATCGCCTTCATGAAGAAATTGCCCGACGGCTCGTTCGAGACCGATCGCGTCAGCGTCGGCCGCGACGGTCTCACGCCGCCGATGTGAACGCGTTGGTAGCCCGGATGGAGCGAAGCGAAATCCGGGTTCTGTCTCCGCGGTACGATTGTCCCGGATTGCGCTGCGCTCCATCCGGGCTACAGAATGACAGTTTCGTTATCGCAGTAACGGCATCCTCATTCGGTGCGTAGTTGTCGTGCGAGCTATCTCTACCGCGAAGGAGAGGTAGCCGCACGGAATACCTTCAACTTCCCGGTGTTCCCTGAATCGCCAGCCAAACCCATGAGGAACACCATGCCGAAATCGCTGCCACTCGCTGCATTGCTTCTTGTTGCCTTTGCCTCGGCTGCCTCCGCGCAGCAGCCGCCGGCCGTACGGATTCGCGGCACCATCGAGGCCGTCGACGGCGCAATGCTCTCGATCAAGTCGCGCGACGGCGCCGACATGAAGGTGCGCACCACCGATAACGTTGCCGTGTTCGGCGTTGCCAAGACCGATCTGTCCGAGATCAAGTCCGGCTCCTATATCGGCGTCACTGCGATGCCCGAGCCTGACGGGACCCAGAAGGCGATCGCGGTTCACATCTTCCCGGAAAACCAGCGCGGCGCCGCCGAAGGTTTTCGTCCCTGGGACCTGCGCGCCAATTCGACGATGACCAACGCCACCGTCGCCGAGACGGTGCAGGGTACCGACGGCCAGAACATCACGGTGAAATACAAGGACGGCGAGAAGAAGGTCGTGGTGCCGCCGGGCACTCCGGTCGTGACCTTCGTTTCCGGCGACAAGTCGGAATTGAAGCCCGGCGCCAAGATCATCATCTTCGGCGCGGTCAAGAAGGACGACGGCACGCTGGAAGCCAACCGCGTCAATGTCGGCCGCGACGGCATCGCACCGCCGATGTGACACGAAGTGTCATCCCGGGGCGATGCGTAGCATCGAACCCGGGATCTTGGTCCGCAGGCTCCGCTGTCGTCCCTGCGAAAGCACTAGGGCATGCACAGATCTCTGAGGCTCCATCCTGCGGCGACGGCGTGGAAGTGTTCG
>NZ_JASGSR010000020.1:0-96853 GCF_040446015.1 Bradyrhizobium sp. INPA03-11B | reverse complement strand
GCCCCCTCTACGCCCTCAAGGAAGCCGCCAAGGCCGCCGCCCATGGCGGTCCACTCACCCACAGCGCAGTGCTCGGCGTGGTCTCGCTGATCCTGTGGGCGCTGATCCTCATCATTTCCGTCAAATACGCCATGCTGATCCTGCGCGCGGACAATCGCGGCGAAGGCGGCATCGTCGCGCTGCTGGCGCTGCTCTCGGCGCGCAACGCGGCGCCCGGCACCTGGCGCGCCCACCTTCTGGTCGTCGGCCTCATCGGCGCCGCCCTGCTCTATGGCGACGGTGCGATCACGCCGGCGATCTCGGTGCTGTCGGCGATTGAAGGCCTGAAGGTCGACGCGCCCTCGCTGACGCCGATTGTGGTGCCGCTCACCGTCGTGATCCTGATCGGCCTGTTCTTCATGCAGAAGCAGGGCACGGGTTTCATCGGCAAGATCTTCGGCCCGGTAATGCTGTTCTGGTTCGCCGTGCTCGCGGCGCTCGGTATTCACGGCATCGTCAAGGCGCCCGCCGTGCTGGTCGCGCTGAGCCCGTTCTATGCATTCGATTTCCTGATCCACCAGGATTTTCACGTCAGCTTCGCCATTCTCGGCGCCGCATTCCTCGCGGTCACCGGCGGTGAAGCGATGTATGCCGACATGGGGCATTTCGGCCGCTTTCCGATCCGCCTCGCCTGGTTCGCGGTCTGCCTGCCCGCGCTGGTGCTGAATTATTTCGGCCAGGCCGGCGAACTGATCAACGACCCGAATTCGATCGACAACCCGTTCTTCCAGCTTGCCCCGGACTGGGCGCACTACCCGCTCGTGTTGCTCGCGACCGTCGCCACCGTGATCGCCTCGCAGGCGATCATCTCCGGTGTGTTCTCGCTGACCCAGCAGTCGATCCAGCTCGGCTTCCTGCCGCGCATGCACATCCAGCACACCACGAGCGATGCGATCGGACAGATCTACGTGCCGCTGGTGAACTGGCTGCTTGCCGCGGGAACGCTCGGCGCGGTGCTGGCCTTCGGCACCTCGGACGCACTCGCCGGCGCCTACGGCATTGCCGTGTCGCTGTTGATGGCGATCACCACGCTGCTCGCGGCGCTGGTCGCGATCCAGTGGGGCTATGCGCCGATCCTCGTGATCGCGGTGAACGGCTTCTTCTTCATCATCGACGCGATCTTCTTTGCGGCAAACACCGAGAAACTGTTTGAAGGCGGCTGGTTCCCGCTGCTGCTCGCCGCCGCGGTGGCGTTCCTGATGATGACCTGGCGCGGCGGCGTGAAGCTGGTCGAGAAAGCACGCGCCAAGCTGCGCCAGCCCGAAGAGGATCTGATCGAGACCGCGGTCAACAAATGCAGCGCCCGCCTGCCCGGCACCGCCGTGTTCCTGGCCTCGGCGCCCAATGGCGTGCCGCTCGCGCTGACGCAATTCGTCAAGCACAACCACGTGCTGCACGAGCGCGTGCTGCTGGTCACCGTGCAGATCGAGGAGCGGCCGAGGATTCCCGACGAGGAACGCGCCGACGTCAACGAGATCAGCCCGGGCATCACAAGGATACTCCTGCACTACGGCTTCATGCAGTACCCGACGATCTATGAGGGGCTGCAGCTCGCCTGCCGGCAGGGCAAGCTGCCCGGCATCGACCTCTCCGACGTGACCTATTACATCGGCCGCGAGACCATCATCCCGCGCGAGGACGTTCCGGGCATGTGGGTGTGGCGGGAATCGCTGTTCGCCTTCCTGCAACGCAACGCCGAGCGGTCCGCGGCCTTCTTCGGCGTGCCGACCGGCCAGGTCGTGGAGTTCGGCACGGAGATCGAGATTTAGAACTGGACGTGCATGAGCAGCTCGTTTGAGCCGAATGCTGACAATCTAAGGGCCACGCAACCCAGAAGAAGCGCGCTGAACCTGGGCCACAAAGTGGCTTTACGGGCGCGTCCCACGATCCGCCACTTCAGCTCAAACGCTGGAGCTCTGGTGCTATTAGGCCTGACTCTTTTCGGTGGCCTCGATCGTCTTGGCTTCACACAGACATGGGAGCCAACAGATGAGCCTCGAGAAAAAAGTCGCCGTCGTCACCGGTGGGAGCCGCGGTCTTGGCCTCGGCCTGGTTGAAGCGCTTGTTGCCGAGGGCGCTAACGTCACGGTCGTTGCGCGTGGAACGGACTCGCTCAAGGCCGCTCGCGACCGGCTCGGCGTCGCGACGATCCCGGCTGACGTGACCGATCGCGCTGCCGCCAATCGCATCCTCTCTGAAATCAAGCCGGATATTCTGGCGCTCAACGCGGGCACCACGCCGCGGATGGGCCGACTGGACCAATTGAGTTGGGAGGACTTTTCAGCCGCCTGGGAAACCGACGTCAAAGCGGGCCTGTTCTGGCTGCAGGCAGCGCTCAATCTCCCCATGAAGCCGGGCAGCACGGTTCTCGTGGGATCGAGCGGCGCCGCTGTGACCGGCTCGCAGATGTCCGGCGGTTACGGCGGCTCCAAGCGAATGCTATGGTTCATGGCCAAGTATGCCAACGGCGTTTCGCAGGAGTTGAATCTCGGTATCCGTTTTCGGGCCATCGTGCCGCGGCAGATGATCCTGGGGACCGGGATCGGAGATGCCGCTGCTGGTGCCTATGCGGGTTCGATGGGGATTACGCCCGAACAGTTTGTCGCGCGCTTCGGCGCACCCATGCCTCCCCGGAAATTCGGTGATCTGGTGATCTCGGTTCTGAAGGACCCGCAATACGCTGACGGCATCGTGTTCGGACTCAACGGCGATGCCGGCGTGACCGTCATGGAGGGAGCGGCAGCTTGACCAGCGGCGAAGACCTTTCGAGCGCCAATCGGTGGGCCGCGCTTCTCGCACTCGCCGAGGAACTGCGGCCCGAGCTTCACCGCTATTGTTCGCGCCTGGTGGGCTCGGTGATCGAGGGCGAAGACGTCGTACAGGACACCTTCGCCAAGGCCTTCGTCGCTCTGGAAGCAATGACCGAATTGCCCCAACTTCGCGCGTGGCTGTTTCGCATCGCTCATAACCGGGCATTGGATGTCTGGCGCAGCAAAGCCATCCGCGCGGCCGAACCGATCGAGGCGGCGTACGATGTTGTCGACGGAGCAAGCCCTGATCCTGTGGAGCAGTTGATGCATCAGGAAGCGGTGCGGACAGCGGTATCGCGCTTTGCCGAGCTGCCGGTTCTGCAACGCAGCGTGATCATCCTGAAGGATGTCCTCGATGAGCCGCTCGCCGACATCGCCGCACTGCTCGGTCTCAGCGTCGATTCCGTGAAGGCGCATCTTGCGCGCGGGCGTGCGCGTCTTCGCGAGATCAACGCGACCGCATCGCGGCCGCCGGACGTCAGATCGCCCTCCGCAGCAGTCATGCGGTATGTCACCCTGTTCAACCAGAAAGATTGGGACGGGTTGCGCGCGATGCTGGCGGATGACGTGAAACTCAATCAATCGGCTCACGCCGTCCGGACAGGACGGACGGACGTTGGGGTGTTCTTCAGCATCTACGGAAAAATGGACCGGGTACGGCTGGCGCCCGCCTGGTTGGAGGGCCGGGAAGTCATCGCAGTGTTCGAGGACGGCATGGACACCAGGCCGAGCTACTTCATGTGGCTAGAGTGGCGCGGCGACGAAATTACGTTCATCCGCGACTACCGATACGTCCGCTACATCATGGCGGACGCCGAGCTCACATTCTCAACCAGCGACGGAACGTAAGCGCAGGGCACGGCGCGCCGCAGCCAACTAGAAAGGCGGCATAAGCCTTTTCGTAGCCCGGATGCAGCGAAGCGTAATCCGGGACGGAAGTGCCGGATCGAGAGCCCCCGGATTTCGCTACGCTTCATCCGGGCTACGGGACTACGGCGGCGCTAGCCGCCGTTGCCGTTCTCGCCGTTTTCCTCTTCCGGAATGTGCTCGACCGAGACCACGTGCTCGTCCTCGGCGGTGTCGAACACGATCACGCCCTGGGTCGAACGGCCGGCGACGCGGATGTCGGCGACCGGACAGCGGATCAACTGGCCCTTGTCGGTGACCAGCATGATCTGGTCGGCGTCCTCGACCGGGAACGACGCCACCAGATTGCCGTTGCGGTTGTTGACGCTCATCGCGACGATGCCCTTACCGCCGCGGCCGGTGGTGCGGTACTCGTAGGACGAGGTCCGCTTGCCGTAGCCGTTGACGGAGACGGTCAGCACCACCTGCTCCGCGGCCGACAGTTCGGCATAGCGCTCCTGCGACAGTTGGATCGCATCGTTCGCCGTCTCCTCGCCCTCGGTCTCGACCGGCTCTTCGGTCGTGGCCTCGCCGGCCACCGCGCGGCGCATCTTCAGGTAGGCCGAGCGCTCGTCCGAGGTGGTGTCGACATGGCGCAGGATCGCCAGCGAGATCAGCCTGTCGGCCTCGGCCAGCGCAATGCCGCGCACGCCCATCGAGGTGCGGCCGGTGAAGACGCGGACATCGGGGACCGGGAAGCGGATGCACTGGCCGCCGGCGGCGGTCAGCAGCACGTCGTCGCGCTCGGTGCAGATCTGCACGTCGACGATCGCCTCGCCCTCCCCGAGCTTCATCGCAATGATGCCGGAACGGCGGACGTCGACGAAGTCGGACAGCTTGTTGCGGCGAACGGTGCCGCTGGTGGTCGCGAACATCACGTCGAGATTGCCCCAGGAGGATTCATCCTCCGGCAGCGGCATGATCGTGGTGATGCGCTCGCCCTGCTCCAGCGGCAGGATGTTGATCAGCGCCTTGCCGCGCGCGTTGGGGGCTGCCATCGGCAGCCGCCAGACCTTCTCCTTGTAGACCTGGCCGCGCGACGAGAAGAACAGCACCGGCGTGTGCGTGGAGGCGACGAACAGGCGCGAGACGAAATCCTCGTCGCGGGTCTGCATGCCGGCGCGGCCCTTGCCGCCGCGGCGCTGAGCCCGGTAGGTCGACAGCGGCACGCGCTTGACGTAGCCGGCATGCGAGACGGTGACGACCATGTCCTCGCGCTGGATCAGGTCCTCGTCCTCGACCTCACCTTCCTGCTCGATGATCTGGGTCTTGCGCGGGGTGGCAAACTGCTGCTTCACCTCGGCCAGCTCGGTCTTGACGATGCCCTGCACGCGCGCACGCGAGCGCAGGATGTCGAGATAGTCGGCGATTTCAGCTGCGAGCTTGTCGAGCTCCTCGGAAATCTCGTCGCGCCCGAGCGCCGTCAAGCGTTGCAGCCGCAGATCGAGAATGGCCCTTGCCTGCTCGAGCGACAGGCGGATCGTGCCGTCGTCGTTGATCCGGTGCCGGGGATCGTCGATCAGCGTGATCATCGCCTCGACGTCGCGCGCCGGCCAGTCGCGCGACATCAGGGTGTCGCGCGCCGTGTTCGGATCGGGCGAGGTCCGGATCACCCGGATCATCTCGTCGATATTGGCGACCGCGATCGCAAGGCCAACCAGGATATGGGCGCGGTCGCGCGCCTTGCCGAGCAGGAACTTGGTCCGGCGGGTCACCACCTGTTCGCGGAACGCGACGAAGATGGTGAGCAGATCCTTCAGGGTCATCGTCTGCGGACGACCGGAATCCAGCGCCAGCATGTTGGCGGGGAAGTTGGTCTGCAACGGCGTGAACCGGTAGAGCTGGTTCAGCACCACATCCGGCACCGCATCGCGCTTCAGCTCGATGACGACACGATAGCCGTCGCGGTCGGACTCGTCGCGAAGGTCGCCGATGCCCTCGATCTTCTTCTCTTTCACGAGGTCGGCGATGCGCTCGACCATCGTGGCCTTGTTCACCTGATAGGGAATCTCGGTGATGATGATCGCTTCGCGGTCCTTGCGGATGGTGTCGATCGTCACCTTGCCGCGCATCACGATCGAGCCGCGGCCGAGATGATAGGCGGAGCGGATGCCCTGGCGGCCGAGGATGATGCCGCCGGTCGGGAAATCCGGGCCCGGGATGATGTCGATCAGTTCGTCGATCGTGAGCGCCGGGTTGTCGATCAGCGCCACGCAGGCGTCGACCACCTCGCCGAGATTATGCGGCGGGATGTTGGTCGCCATGCCGACGGCGATGCCGCCGGCGCCATTGACCAGCAGGTTCGGGAACCGGGCCGGCAGGACCGACGGCTCCTGCTCGGAATTGTCGTAGTTCGGCTGGAAATCGACGGTTTCCATGTCGATGTCGGCGAGAACGGCGAGCGCCGCCTTGGTCAGCCGCGCTTCGGTATATCGGTAGGCCGCCGGCGGATCGCCGTCGATCGAGCCGAAATTGCCCTGGCCGTCGATCAGCGGCACGCGCAGCGAGAAATCCTGCGCCATGCGGACCATCGCGTCGTAAATCGACTGGTCGCCATGCGGATGGTATTTACCGATCACGTCACCGACGACGCGGGCGGATTTGACGTATTTCTTGTCCGGCGTGTGCCCCTGCTCATGCATCGAATACAGGATGCGCCGGTGCACCGGCTTGAGCCCGTCGCGCGCATCGGGCAGCGCACGCGACACGATCACGCTCATCGCGTAATCGAGGTAGGACTTCTTCATCTCGTCGAGAATGGAAACGGGACGAATATCTGAGGGCGCCGGCGGCTCGCCGGGCTTGTCATCTTCGTTATCGGACAAAGGGGAAATCCGGTCAGTTTTACTGGGGAATCATATAGCCCATCGGGGGCCTGAAAACCACCCCTGAGCGGCTCCGGCAAGCCGTTTTTCCCTTCGTTTTTTCATACACTTACCAGCCGCATTGTGGGCTTCCCGCGGGCCTGCTTTGCACTGCGATCGCAAGACGGTGGGGACCCGATGGAACCGGCCCCGCGACGCCCTCAATCGCCCAATCAGTGGCCGAAAATCACGGCGTGCATGATCCGCCCGGGCATGAAGGTGAACAGCCCGGCAATGACCAGCGCGCCGAAGAAAATCCCGATCATCGTGAACTTGTGGCTGCGGGCATTGTGGCTCCGCGCCGCCATCACGCCGAGCACCAGCATGACCAGCGAGAAGATCGACAGCAGGTGGATCGGGCTCCACGGGCCGACCAGGCGGATCTGATGGATCCAGAACGAGCTCCCGGCGACGACCAGCATCAGGATCACCCAGATCCAGCCCAGCGTCCGGTGCGGCAGCGTGCCCTTGGGTGCGGCGAGCTGAATGGAGCCGAGCACGAAGGCGGCCATCGCGGCGAAGGCATGGAGCGGGATCGCAGGCGCAGCGTCGAGCAATGGCGCGAGGCTCATGGTGGCGGCCCTTGAATTGAGCTGGCGGCCAAACATCGCTCGCCGCAGGCCGATGTAAATATCATTCACATCGGCCTGTGTCAAAGTCAGGGGAACTCGTCCTCGCCGCCTCCAGAGATTCGTGAGTCAGCAAGCGGCTATGGAGTTATCCTCATAATTCACACGAGGAAATTGCCATCACGCATCGCAACGCCGCTCCGGGAAATGATCTTCACGGAGCGACGGCATGAGCGCCGGAAAGCAACGTTCGATCAGAACGGGATATCGTCGTCCATGTCGCTGTTGCGGCTGCCGCCGCCGGCGGCCACCGCGCGCCGCGGCGCCGAGCTGACCGGACCGGACGAGCCGAAATCGCTGCCGCCGTCATCGGAGAAGCTGCCGCCTCCACCGCCGCGCCCGTCGAGCATGGTGAGGTTGGAGTTGAAGCCCTGCAGCACGACTTCGGTCGAGTACTTCTCGACGCCGGACTGGTCGGTCCATTTGCGGGTCTGCAACTGACCCTCGATGTACACCTTGGCGCCCTTCTTGAGGTACTGCTCGGCGACCTTGCAGAGGCCCTCGTTGAAGATCACGACGCGGTGCCACTCGGTCTTTTCCTTGCGCTCGCCGGTGCCCTTGTCGCGCCAGGTCTCCGAGGTCGCGATGGACAGGTTTGCGATCGGACGGCCGTCCTGCGTCCGCCGGATTTCCGGATCCTTGCCGAGGTTTCCAACCAGGATCACCTTGTTCACGCTTCCTGCCATCGCATCATCTCCACTCAAAAACCGGGCGTCCGGACATCGGCCGCCGCTCTCAACCTTCGCCACTTACTTTGCAGGCGTCGTGGATGACCCTATACGCCGGCGCCGGCCCGCCGCCTTTGCCCGTGCGCGGTTATCCACGATTATCGAGATATAGCACCGCAGCCGATCATGTTCCAGTTTTGTTCGCCACAACCAGCCGTAGCAGCGGCGAATGGCGATGGAACCGCAGCCGATTTCGATCCCGGCCGCCGCGGGCTTGATCAGCCTTTGAAAACACAAGCTAAATCAACTGCTTGTATCAGCCTTACTTCTTCCGCAAGTGTGGCTTTTGGGAGACGGCGCTTCCGGTTGAATCAGCGTATAGCTACCACCCATGACGCGGGCGCTCGCGTCTGAGGTCGGCTTCGGGACAAATTGGAAGCCGATCGGGGAGCTGGGAGATTGATGATGAAGAAGTTTTTGCTCGGTACGGTTGCCCTGATTGCGTTCGCCGCGCCTGCTGCGGCCGCCGACCTGGCGGCGCGCCCCTACACCAAGGCGCCGCCGATGATCGCCGCCGTCTATGACTGGAGCGGCTTCTACATCGGCGTCAACGGCGGCTGGGGCTCGAGCCACAATTGCTGGGACCAGGTCCCGGGTGGCGTGTTCATCGGATCGGATGGTTGCCACGACGCAACCGGCGGCGTCGCCGGCGGTCAGATCGGCTATCGCTGGCAGGCTGGCGCCTGGGTGTTCGGCCTCGAAGCGCAGGGCGACTGGGCTGACCTGAAGGGCAGCAACAACAGCGCGCTGTTCCCGGGCCTGTTCACCAACCAGTCGAAGATCGACGCGTTCGGCCTGTTCACCGGCCAGGTCGGCTACGCCGTCAACAACGTGCTGCTCTACGCCAAGGGCGGTGCGGCGCTGACCGACAACCGCTTCAACACCTACTTCACGCCGACCGGCGTGCTCGCCGGCAGCGCCAGCGACACCCGCTGGGGCGGCACCATCGGTGCCGGCATCGAGGTCGGCTTCGCGCCGAACTGGACCGCTGGTGTCGAGTACGACCACCTGTTCATGCAGGACAAGACCTACAACCTCACCACCCCCACCGGCGCGCTGTTCAGCAGCATCCGCGACCGCCAGGACGTCGACGTCGTCACCGTCCGCGTGAACTACAAATGGGGTGGCCCGGTGGTTGCGCGCTACTGATCGCGCGATCCGGTTTGATCCAGACCAAAGGCCGGCCTCGCGCCGGCCTTTTTGTTTGTGGGGTCGGCCGTGAGCGGTGGTGCCGCGGTTGGCGACATCCTGCGTCGCTACAATGCCGGGCTCGTACCTTCCCCTGCCTCGGCCAGCGACACGCGCTGGGACTCGGCTTCGAATACATATCCGCAGCGAAGTACTGAGGCGGCCTCAGCTCACGCATCACTGCCTCGCATCGAAATATCGGAGCCGGACTCGCGCCGGCTGTTTCGCTGCGCAGGCACGCCAGCGCGGGCCGTTTTCCGTGCATTGTGGTTTCACAGATACACAACTTCCAGCATTTCTCTGTAGAAGCACGCGTACGTCACGCAACACTGCCGCGACGCTCCCTTCAAATGCGTGAAGGGGGACAACAAGAAAATGGGCAAGAAAAACGGGATTTGGACTTTGAAAATCAGGAATGTTCTGCTGGCCTCGGCCGGCCTGTTTGCCCTCAGCGCAATTGCACCGGCAATGGCCGCCGATCTCGCCGCACGCGGCCCCTACGTCAAGGCTCCGCCGCCGGCCGCGATCTACAACTGGACCGGCTTCTACATCGGTGGCTTCGGCGGCTACGCCAGCGAGGATTCCGGCAATCCGAAGATGGAAGGCGGCTTCGCGGGCGGCACCGTCGGCTACAACTGGCAGGCCGGCAACATCGTGTACGGCATCGAGGCCGACGGCGGCTGGGCTGACGTCAACGCTTCCGCCACCGCGTTCGGCATCACCGCGACGAGCAAGATCGACGCGCTCGGCACCGCGCGCGGCCGCATCGGCTTCGCGGTCGACAAGGTGCTGTTCTACGGCACCGGCGGCTACGCCTGGGTCGACAACAAGCTGACCCTCAGCGCGGGCGGCGTGAGCGCATCGCAGAGCAACTTCCACTCCGGCTGGACCGTCGGCGCCGGCATCGAAGCGTTCATCGCGCCGCAGTGGTCGATCAAGGGCGAGTACCTGTATCGCAGCCTCGGCGGCGAGACCTATTTCGGCGTTCCGTCGGCCGACATCAACCTGCACAGCGTCCAGTTCGGCGTGAACTATCATTTCGGCGGCCCGATCGTCGCCAAGTACTGAGCCAAATACTGAGCCGATCTGCGAGCAGATCGCACGGAAAGGCCGGCCTCGCGCCGGCCTTTTTGCGTCAAAGCGTTTTCGAGCGAAGTCTGTCCCGGACTTTGATCCGGGATGGATCCCGGTTCGCGCCAGGAAAACGCGTCAAAACAGAAATCTGGAACCTGCCCTGCTGACGGCTGCTGCCATCAGGCAAACTATCCGTTGATGGACGCTATTCAGCACTGGAAATTGTCGGCCGTTCTTCCTACGTTCCAGTCCTCACACCCCCATCGGCGCAAGCTCCCGGCATCACCGGCGATGCGCGCCCAAAAAAGGCGCCCAAGCATGCGCCCGGAACCGTCGCAATGGATGAAGTGCTCAAGGCGAAGCGCCAACAGAACGCCGGCTCCTCATCGCGCGCCATCACGATCCGCGGCGCGCGCGAACACAATCTGAAGAACATCGACGTCGAGATTCCGCGCGACAAGCTCGTGGTGTTCACCGGCCTGTCCGGCTCCGGCAAGTCGTCGCTCGCATTCGACACCATCTATGCCGAGGGCCAGCGCCGCTACGTCGAGTCGCTGTCGGCCTATGCGCGGCAATTTTTGGAGATGATGCAGAAGCCGGATGTCGACCAGATCGACGGCCTGTCGCCGGCGATCTCGATCGAGCAGAAGACCACCTCGAAGAACCCGCGCTCCACCGTCGGCACCGTCACCGAGATCTACGACTACATGCGCCTGTTGTGGGCGCGCGTCGGCGTGCCCTATTCGCCCGCCACGGGCCTGCCGATCGAGAGCCAGATCGTCTCGCAGATGGTCGACCGCGTGCTGGCGCTGCCGGAAGGCACCCGCCTCTATCTGCTGGCGCCGGTCGTGCGCGGCCGCAAGGGCGAATACAAGAAGGAGCTCGCCGAGTACCTCAAGAAGGGTTTTCAGCGCGTCAAGATCGACGGCACCTTCTACGAGCTCGCCGAGGCGCCGGCGCTCGACAAGAAGTTTCCGCACGACATCGACGTCGTGGTCGACCGCATCGTGGTGCGTCCCGATCTCGCCCAGCGCCTCGCCGAAAGTTTCGAGACCGCGCTGAAGCTCGCCGAGGGTCTTGCGGTGATCGAGTATGCCGACGCGCCCGCCGCGGCCGCGCAGGACGAGAAGAAAGAGGACAAGAAGAAAACCGCGAAGATCCACGACAAGAGCGGCCCCGAGCGCATCCTGTTCTCGGAGAAGTTCGCCTGTCCGGTGTCCGGCTTCACGATCCCCGAGATCGAGCCGCGCCTGTTCTCGTTCAACAACCCCTATGGTGCCTGCCCGGCCTGCGGCGGCCTCGGCGTCGAGCAGCATATCGACGAGGACCTGGTCATCCCCGACAAGGAGCTGACCCTGCGCAAGGGCGCGATCGCGCCCTGGGCGAAGTCGTCCTCGCCCTACTACATCCAGACCCTGACCGCGCTCGGCAAGCACTACAAGTTCACGCTCGACACCAAGTGGAAGGACCTGACCAAGAAGGTGCAGGCCGCGCTGCTGCACGGCTCCGGCGACGACGAGATCAAGTTCTCCTACGAGGACGGCGTCCGCTCCTACGACACCAAGAAGCCGTTCGAGGGCGTCATCACCAACATCAACCGCCGCTACCGCGAGACCGAGAGCGAGTGGGCGCGCGAGGAGCTCGGCAAGTATTTCTCCGACGTGCCCTGCGCGGGCTGCCACGGCCACCGGCTGAAGCCCGAGGCGCTGTGCGTCAAGATCGGCGGCAAGCATATCGGCGAGATCTCCGAGCTCTCGGTGAAGCGCGCCGGCGAATGGTTCGAGACGGTGCCGGAGGCACTGAACGCGCAGCAGAACGAGATCGCAACGCGCATCCTCAAGGAGATCCGCGAGCGCCTGACCTTCCTGCTCGACGTCGGCCTCAACTACCTGACGCTGTCGCGCTCATCCGGCACGCTGTCCGGCGGCGAGAGCCAGCGCATCCGCCTGGCCTCGCAGATCGGCTCGGGACTGACCGGCGTGCTCTACGTGCTGGACGAGCCCTCGATCGGCCTGCACCAGCGCGACAATGCCCGGCTGCTCGATACGCTGAAGCGACTGCGCGACCTCGGCAATACCGTGGTCGTGGTCGAGCATGACGAGGACGCCATCCGCCTCGCCGATTACGTTCTCGATATCGGCCCCGGCGCCGGCATGCATGGCGGCCACATCGTCGCCGAAGGCACGCCCGACCAGATCATGCGCAACCCGAAATCGCTGACCGGCAAGTACCTCACCGGCGAACTTTCGGTCCCGATTCCCGACCGGCGGCCGCCGAACCACCGGCGCACCATCAAGGTCGTCAACGCCCGTGGCAACAATCTGAAAAACGTCTCGGCCGAGATCCCGCTCGGCCTGTTCACCTGCGTGACGGGAGTCTCCGGCGGCGGCAAGTCGACCTTGCTGATCGACACGCTCTACAAATCGATCGCGCGCAAGCTGAACAACGCCAGCGAGGGCGCAGCGCCGCACGACCGCATCGAGGGCCTCGAGCACATCGACAAGATCATCGACATCGACCAGTCGCCGATCGGCCGCACCCCGCGCTCCAACCCCGCGACCTATACCGGCGCCTTCACGCCGATCCGCGAATGGTTCGCCGGCCTGCCCGAGGCGAAGGCGCGCGGCTACGAGCCCGGGCGCTTCTCCTTCAACGTCAAGGGCGGCCGCTGCGAGGCCTGCCAGGGCGACGGCGTCATCAAGATCGAGATGCACTTCCTGCCCGACGTCTACGTCACCTGCGACACCTGCAAGGGCAAGCGCTACAACCGCGAGACGCTGGAGGTGCTGTTCAAGGGCAAGAGCATCGCCGACGTGCTCGATATGACGGTCGAGGAAGCCGCCGAGTTCTTCAAGGCGGTGCCGCGCGTGCGCGAGACCTTCCAGACCCTGCACCGCGTCGGCCTGGATTACATCCATGTCGGCCAGCAGGCCACCACGCTGTCCGGCGGCGAAGCCCAGCGCGTCAAGCTGGCAAAAGAGCTGTCCAAGCGCGCCACCGGCCGCACCCTGTACATCCTGGACGAGCCGACCACCGGCCTGCACTTCCACGACGTCGCAAAGCTCCTGGAGGTGCTGCACGAACTGGTCGCCCAGGGCAACACGGTCGTGGTGATCGAGCACAATCTCGAAGTCATCAAGACCGCCGACTGGGTCATCGACCTCGGCCCCGAAGGCGGCGACGGCGGCGGCGAGATCGTCGCCTGGGGCCCGCCGGAAGACATCGTCAAGGCGCCGAGGAGCTACACCGGCAAGTTCCTGGCCCCGGTGCTGAAGAAGGCGAATAGCAAGCCAAGGAAGAGCTCGGCGAGCGAGGCGGCGGAGTGACTTGACCGTGGCAAAGCCAACGGGAAGATGAGTTCTGAATGAAGTGGAGGCAACGCACCCTCGATGAAATTGCCGAGATGATTTGCGGCAATGGTGAGAACGTTCCCTTCGTCTACCGTAGTAGCAGCTATCTCACTCGATTTTTCCGTGACGCGGACACAGACTTTGCTCACGACGGCTCAACGCGGGCCGCTTGGGTTTCGGGAATTTTAGAAGCGCTCCTTAATGATCCGCATCAAGATGCACAAACCCCGCCGCATAGTTTCTGCCGGGTGATCGCAACGTTGATGGATGTCGCCGATGCGACGGCTAGCGATCCTGATCGCACAGCTGCGCTATCGAAGCTAAATATATCGCTAGCTCGCGAAGGCTTTGAGGCCTTCTTTGCGCCAGATCATAAATGCTACCTCCGACATATCGGAACGGGCGCAGTCGCAACGTCTGCCGCAAATCCTCACCGTCCTCTATCCAGGGATGAGCTTCAACGTCGTGATCTGCTTATAAGCTTTCTTGATAAGGCATCGGAAGATGACCTTATTGGCGAGATATTGCTCCCGCTGTTTCGTCAGCTCGGCTTTCATCGTGTCACAGCTACAGACCATCGCGACAAGTCGCTAGAATACGGAAAAGACATCTGGATGCGTTACACGCTTCCAACTCAGCATGTGCTGTACTTCGGCTTACAGGTAAAGCGCGACAAGCTCGACGCGGCTGGAATGAGCAAAAGTGGCTCGGCCAACGTCGCCGAAATTCTCAATCAGGTTACAATGATGCTTGGTCACGTAATCTTTGATCCAGAGACCAGCCGAAGAGTCTTAGTGGATCATGCCTTCATTGTAGCAGGAGGCGAAATTACGAAGGCTGCGAGAAATTGGCTTGGTGAACGCCTCGACGCATCTAAGCGTAGTCAAATCATGTTCATGGATCGCGAGGATATCTTGAATCTATTTGTCGTCGCTAACGTTCCCCTACCTCAGGCCGCGCTGCCAGCCACCATGAGCGGCTCCGTACTCGACGATGACATTCCATTTTAACCCTCGACCTGCATGGTTTCGCCGGAACGTGATGCCGACATAATCACCAAGCTAGCGCGTAGGATGGGTAGAGCGAAGCGAAACCCATCAACTCATCCCGCGGCCCGAATGATGGGTATCGCTTCGCTCCACCCATCCTACGGAGTGCCGCGGTACGTGGCGATCTGCCAGACGTTCGCCCAGGCATCCCGGACCATCGCTCGTCTGTCGCCGTAGGGCGTATCCGCGGGGGTCTCGATCGATTCAGCGCCCGCCGCGATCGTACGCCGATAGGTCTCGTCTGCGTTCTCAACATAGACGTAGAGAAAGGCCGGCATCGCCTCGCGTACGCCTCCGCCATCGCTGATCAGGATGATCGAATCTCCGATGCGGATTTCTGTTGGCGCTCCGGAGCGCACGTCGCCTTCCGCATCAAAGACGTCCCTCAAGAAGCCGGTCAATCCGGTGAGGTCGCTCGTGACAATTCTCGGTATGATGGAAGGCCAGCCGGCGGGTTTGTATTGGGTCATGTGCCTGCCACTGAATAAGTACGTAGCCCGGATGAGCGAAGCGATATCCGGGGCCGCTGGCCGGACAAGTCAACCGCCCCCACATGTCGCTTCGTTCATGCGGGCTACAACACTGCCCCTCACCTCCGCGCTACACCGCCCAATAATTCGGGTGCGTGTACGACTGCGAGCGGTCGCCCCAGTCGAATTCGTCTCCGTCGAATTCGGACGGCCCGGCGCGCAAATCCTCCAGCGTCACCTCGGCCTCGAAGGCCTGCCGTACGGGATCGAAGTGCAGTGCGGTCCATCTGACGGGATAGTGGTGATGGCTGCTCAGGACGCCGCCGGTCTTGATGATGGCGTAGGCCACCGTTCCGCTCACCTTGTCGAGCATCAGCCGCTCGATCAAACCGAGTTTTGAACCGTCGCTCCCGAAGACGCAGACGTGCTCGACCCGGTCACTGGGCACCAAGGTATGATGCATGGCATCCTCCCTGTGTTTCCTGGTATTTTGTTTCCTGGTATTTGCCCGATAATATATGCCTGCCGCGCTGGTGAGCCAATGGGTCGCAGCTCGGCGGCAGGCCGTAGGAGCGATCGGTTATCGCGCGGCGGCGGACGCCTGCACAATTTCGGAATAATAGAAACGTATCGCTGATTTGCCCGACGTGTCAAGTCGCGTTTCCGAGTGTGGCGGCAGCATGCTCCTTTGCATGGGGTTGTTTTCGATATTTTGGAACACCCCACGCTCCTCACCTACTCCGTCCGTCTCAGGAACGCCCCGAACGCGCGCGGGCCGTCGCCGACCTTGACCTCGCCGATCACCTTCAGCTCGGCGGCGTCGATCACGCTCAGCGTGTTGCTCTCCCAGTTCGCGACCACGACCCGCTTGCCATCGGCGGTCGCCTCGATGCCCTCGGGGTAATCGCCGACGCTGATCCGCTTCACGGGTTCCAGCGTCGCGAGATCGAACACGCTGACCTTGCCGTCATACTGGTCGGTGACGAAGCCGCGGCCCTGCGCCAGCGCCACGGCATAGGGGCGCAGGCCGACATGGACGCGGCCGATTTCGTGCGCGGTTGCGATGTCGATCACGGAGACGTCGTTGGAGCCGACATTGGCGGTGTAGGCGCGCTTGCCCTCGGCATCGATGGTGACGCCGAACGGACGCGTCCCGACCTTCACGATCCCTCGCCGCTCATGTGTTGATGTGTCTGTTATGGAGACGCTGTCGTCGTCTCGGTCGGCCGAGAGCAGCAGCCGCCCGTCCGGCGTCACCGCAAGCCCGGATGGCGATGCGCCGACCGCAAGACTGGCGACGACCCGCAGCTCCTTCGCGTCGATCACCCGCACCGCGGCGGCGTACCAGTCGGCGACATAGACCGTCGCGCCATCGGGGGCCACCGCGACGCCGAGCGGCCCGCCGCCGACATCGACCCGGCCGACCACCTTGCGCGCCGACGCATCGACCACCGTGACCGCCTTGGCATCCGGGCTCGTCACATAGGCGAAGCGGCCGTCACGGCTGACAGCGACGCCCGCGGGCTTGCCGCCGATCGCGATCGTCGCGACCGGCTTTGCGGTCGCGAGATCGACCACCGTGAGATCGTCGCTGAGCTGGTTGGTGACGAACGCCTCCTCGGCCCGCGCACCGCAGAGGCCGGCGAGCAGCGCCAGCAGCGCGACCGCACGCCGCATGTTCAGCTTCCGCTCTCGATCTTCTTCTTCAGCGCTTCCAGGCCGGCCTTGTAGAGCCCGCTCACCGCCTTCAGTGCGGCCTCGTCGCTCAGCTCCGGCGGCGGGTCGTTGTTCGGAAAGCCCCGGTAGAACGCGCCGGCCCATTCCAGCTTCGACTTGCCGCCGGGCGCCGGCGACACCGACAGCGTCGAGGAATAGTTTGTGACCGGCAGCACCTTCACGTCGACCGCGGTGATCCGGTACGAATAGCTCATCATCTCGGGCTCGTATTTGTAGAGCTCCTCGTCGACGGTGGCGCCGGGTCCCAGCGTCAGCCGCCTTGTGGCGCCGATCTCGTTGCCCTTCTCGCCCTCGGTCTTGGTGACGCCGGCGAGCCAGCTCATGTCCTGGAAATTGCCGATCACCGCCCACACCTTGGCCTGCGGCGCGTCGATCTCGATGGATTCCCGCACCTTCTGCCGGGTCGGCCCATGCGCCCACACGGCCCCCAACACAGCCAGCGCCGCCACCACGACGCCAGCCTTCGCGATCATCAGCCTCATCCTTGTCTCCTCGCTTTTCGGTCACCGCGCCAGGCGCGTGCCGAAGCTTATGTTTCGGTATTCTGGACCAGATGGAAAGCGGCTTCTTGCACCAGAGCGAAGTCAGAACTTCCCCGTGGGACAAGCCTCTCCGGCGCCCTTACTCCTCGATCACCGCCTCGACGAACCCCTTCGGGTCATCGCAAAACTCCCGCATGACCTTGAAGTGATCGGTATCCTTCAGGCTCACCGGTTCGAGGCCATACTTCGTCAGCCGCAGCAGCGTCGCGTCCGGATAGGCCATCAGGACAGGCGAATGCGTGGCCATGATCACCTGGCAGTGGCCCGTCCCGTTCATCCGGTGCAGCAGCTTGAGGAATTCGATCTGCCGCGACGGCGACAGCGCGGATTCCGGCTCGTCGAAGATGAAGATGCCCTGCCGCTGGCAGCGCTCCTCGAAGAAACGCAGGAAGCCCTCGCCGTGGGAATGCGACAGGAAGTCCGGCGGCATGCCTCCGGCGTCCATCGCCGCTTCGTCGAGATAGCGTGCGACCGAGAAGAAGCTCTCGGCGCGGAAGAACCAGCCGTTGGTGATTCTGGGCAGCCAGCTCGCGCGCAGCGCCGACGCAAGCGAGCCGCCCATTTTCTCCAGCGCACGGCCGTGGTCGACCGGCCGA
This sequence comes from Bradyrhizobium sp. INPA03-11B, assembly GCF_040446015.1. Taxonomy (NCBI): domain Bacteria; kingdom Pseudomonadati; phylum Pseudomonadota; class Alphaproteobacteria; order Hyphomicrobiales; family Nitrobacteraceae; genus Bradyrhizobium; species Bradyrhizobium sp. INPA03-11B. The sequence continues at coordinate 78,871 of NZ_JASGSR010000020.1, read as the reverse complement.
TAACCCTTGCCGCCGCCGGCGTCGTCATAGCCGGCCATCACGGCGATGCCCTCGAGCAGCGTCGACTTACCGGTGCCGTTCTCGCCGACGATGATGGTGATCGCCTTGTCGAAGCCGAGCTCGAATTCGTCGCGCAGCAGCGGCAGCACGAATGGGTAAGCCTGGCGGTTGGGAATGCGCGTTGGATCAAGCCAGACCCGCCGAAGATACGGCGCGGGCATGTTGATCGGGCGATTTCGTCTGGCCATGTGCGCGGATCCGGGGAAACAACGGCGGGTAGCTCAGTTTATGATAAGAGCCCGCGACAATCCTAGATGGATCGATGTCCCAATGCCCAGCAAGGCCTACGCCCTCTTCCGCAAGGCCATCCTCACCGAGCAACAGGTAGCCTGCGTCTACGACCGGCGGCCGCGCGAGCTGTGTCCGCACATCATCGGCCACAACAAGAGCGGTGAAGAGGTCGTGCTGGCCTGGCAGTTCGCCGGCGCGAGCTCCGGCAAGCTGCCGCAATGGCGCTGCCTGCGACTCGCTCATGTCAGCGACATCAGCCTGCGCAGCGGCCGCTGGCATGAGGGCGGCTCGCACAAGTCCGAGCAGCGTTGCGTCAGCGCGATCGACCTCGACATCAACGTCCATGTCCGCAAGCGGCGGTGATGCCCCCTTGCCACCGAATCGCACAACACATTCGGTGTCGTCCCTGCGAAAGCAGGGACCCATAACCACAAATGGTCATTGGTGCACGATGTCGGAACGACGAGTCCCGTCAACAACATTCGCCGCAGGGTATGGGTCCCGGCCTTCGCCGGGACGACGATGGGGATGACGCGTGCCGCCCCCTACGGCCGCTCCGCCTCCTCCAGCACCTCCAGCACCAGCTCCATCGTCATCAGCACCGGATTGTCGCCGCGCACCAGGCGTCCCTCGGCGATGCCGCCGAGATAGTCGACCAGCGCGACGTCGAGCTCGGCATGCAGCAGGCCATCTTCGTCGGCCGCGATCAGCCCCGCGGTCACCGCAAGTTCGGTCGCGAACGGCACCACGCTGTGGCCATCGCTGAAGACGGCGCCGATGGTCGAACCGACGCCGCCGTGCAGCCGCGCGCGCAGGATGCCGTGGTGGCGGCAGAAGCCTTCCAGCGCGCAGGCGAAATCCTGGTTCGGGCGCAGCCGCAATGCGAAGGCATGGCTGGTGGTCTTCGCACCAACAGGCGCGCGGGCGACGGGACCGAACAGCTTGAAATTGGTCTCGCTGTCGAGCTCGGCCAGGAACGTCGCGCCATCGATCCCGAACGCGCTGACCTCGAACGGCTCGGCGACGATGGTCTCATCGGGCAGCATGTGGCCGCCGTTGAAGCGGCCGTCGGCCTCGGTCCACAAGCCGTGGCAATGGAAGAACGGCGCGCCGTCGCGTTCACCGAAGGTCAGCGCCGCTAGCTTGAGCCGCGTCACGCCGTCGGGGCGAAACGTGTCGCTGTAGAACGCCGCGTTGACGCCGTCCTTCGACAGCGCCGGCATCACGTAGGCGAACGGCCCGAGCGCGCCACCCGTCGCGCTCAGCACGCCGCCGGAAAAGCCTTGCGCCGCAAAGCCGCGGCGCACCGCTTCGAGCAAGGGAATGCCGGCCTCGAGCATGAATGAAAAGGCGCGGCCGCGCGCGGCGACCCACTGGATTCGCTCGGGAAGCGGAGCGCCAGGCTGGGCGATGCTGCGCATCGCCCTACGTGTCCGTCGATTTGGCGATCACCTCGAGCAGCCCGCGCGCCTCGAGCTCGTCGCGGATCAGCCGCTTCGGCACCTTGCCGTAGCCGGACTTCGGCAGCGCTTCCCAGAAGAAGAAGCGCTTCGGCATCTTGTAGCGCGGCACCTTTGGCGCCAGGTACGCGGCGAGCTCCGCCTCGGCGACCGCCTCGGTGCCCTCGCGCGCGACGCAGACGGCGACGCCGACCTCGCCCCAGAACGGATCGGGCACGCCGAGCACCGCGACCTCGCCGACCGCGGGATGCGTCAAGAGCTTCTCCTCGATCTCGCGCGGATAGATGTTGGAGCCGCCGGAGATGTACATGTCGGAGGCGCGGCCGGTGATGTAGACGAACCCCTCCTCGTCCATATGGCCGAGGTCGCCGGTGCGGAACCAGCCGTCGCGGAACGCCTTCGCATTGGCCTCGGGATTGTCGTAATAGCCGGCGAACACGCCGGGCCCGATCACGCAGATCTCGCCGGTCTCGCGCGCCTTCAACTCGCGGCCGTCGTCTCCCTGGATCGAGACCTGCATGCCGGTGCGCTCGAAGCCGCAGGTGCCGATCCGCGCATGCGGGCCGTCCTCAGGATCGTGCAGACCGGGCGGCAGCACGGTGATGTTGCCGGTGACCTCGCCGAGGCCAAAATATTGCACGAGCACGCCGCCGAGCTTGTTCAGCGCCGACTTTTGGTCTTCGCGATACATCGGTGCGCCGGCATAGATGATGTAGCGCAGCGAGGAATGATCGTGCTGGTCGGCCGCGGGATGCTCGACCATCATCTTCAGGATGGTCGGCACCGTGAACATGTTGCTGACGCGGTGCTTGGCGATCAGCCGGAACGCTTCGGCGATGTCGAACTTCTCCGACGGCAGCAGGATGGTCGGCACGCCGCGCGCGGACTGCACCAGTTGATGCACGCCGGCGCCATGCGACAGCGGCGCCACCACCAGCGAGGCGTCCTCCTCGGTGGTGCCGGGCATCAGGTCGGCGAGATGGTTGGTGATCACGAAGGCCATCTGGCCATGGGTCAGGACCGCCGCCTTGGAGCGGCCTGTGGTGCCGGAGGTGAAGAAGAACCAGCAGGGATCGTCGTAGTCGACCGCAACGTTCTCGACCACCGCGCTCGCATGCCTGGCGATGACGTCACCGACGGTCGCCTCGCCGAACGTGCCTTGCTCGCCGAAGCTGTTTTGCTCACCGATCCGCCAGACGAATTCGAGCGCGGGATTGGCGGCCGCCTTGGCATGCTCGGGGAAGTCGGCGTGGCACAGAAACGCCTTGGCGCTGGAGGCCGCGGCCAGATAGGCAACCTCATCAGGCATCAGGCGGAAATTGGTCGGCACCCAGACCGCCCCGAGCCGGAACGCTGCGAACATCGACCAGAACATCTCGTCGCAGTTCTTGGAATGCACCAGGATGCGGTCGCCCTTGCCGATGCCGCGCGCGGCCAGTGCCGCGGCCAGCGCCGAGACGTTCTGGTCGATATGGCGCCACGACCAGGCCTTCTCGTTCCAGATGAAACCGGGACGATCGCCATGTCGGCGGGCGTTCTGGGTCAGGATGTAGGCGAGGTTCATCACCCGGCGCGACACCCGCGCGATCCCGCCGCGCGGCGCGGTCCCAGCCGTCCCGCTCATTGTCGCCCCGCCGATACGCACAACAGACAGGGCATGGTCAGGACGGTCATCGGGTGTTTCCTTGGTCAGAACCGGGCGTCTTCAAGCGCCGCAAGGGGTTGGTACCACCCGGTTTATCGCCAAGCAGCGCGCCTCGGCAAGGCCCGCCGGGGCGCAGCGCGATGATACCGCGCGCCGGCGGCGGCCAGCCCGATCTGCCCGGCTCCGCCCGCTACTGCGGATACTTGGCCAGGTCCTGCTCGCTCAGGTTCCAGTCCTGCCAGAGCTGCAACGCGCCGATCAGCGCGACCAGCGCGCCGAGCAGGATGTGCCAGAGCTGCAGCGACTGGTCTTCCGAATAGCCGAAGATGTTGGGCGACGCGACCAGCCAGAGGCCGAGCAGAATGCTCGCCACCTCCTCCCAGCGATGCAGCGCGACATATTCGAGCTGGGCGAGGCCCAGCACCAGCATGCCGACCACGAAGCTGTTGAGCACCAGGTGGCTGCGTTCGACGTCGACGACGTCGCTCACCTGCATCGGAAACCAGGGCGAGACCATGATCAGCACGCCGAGCAGCATGCCGAGCCAGTCCTCCCAGGGGCGATGTGTGCCGAAGAAACGATTGTCCGACATGACGAACCTCCTTGCGACAAGGGGCATACGTCAGCGGCCGGCCTTACCACTCCGTACCAGACGACCATCGGGCCGCATCACGGGCGTATGTCTCGGCTCAAGCCTAATCGAATTGCGCCCGCCCGCAAGGCCCGATCGGCATGTGTGCAACGCGGCAGGACCGACGGCCGCGGGCGATGTGCGTTACCGTGCCCCGTCGAGACGCGCCAGCGCTTCCTTGGCGGTCTTCAGATCGGGCTGCAGCTCGAGCGCCTTGCGGAAATCGGCCGCCGCGCCCTTCCTGTCGCCGAGCCGCAGCCTGGCCTGGCCGCGGTTGTTCCAGGAATAGACGTCCGCGGGATCGTATTGCAGCGCCTTGTCGTAGTCGGCGAGCCCGCCCTTGTTGTCGCCCTGAAAGAGCCGGATCATGCCGCGGTTGCGCCAGCCGCGCGCGTCGGTCGGCGCGAGCTTCGTCGCCTCACCATAGTCGGCGGCGGCGCGGTCGAGCTGCTCGGCCTCGCGGTAGACATTGCCGCGGTTGATATAGGCGAGCACGTTGGGATCAAGCTTGATCTCGGTGGTGAAGTCGGCGATCGCATGCGCCGCGTCGTGCTTGCGGTAATAGACGAAGCCTCGATTGCCATAGGCCGTGGAGAGCTGTGGACTGTACTTGATGGCGAGGTTGAGATCGGCCAGCGCGCGGTCGAGATCGCCCTTGTTGAGCCAGGCATCGCCGCGGTTGTTGTAGGCCATCGCAAAACCCGGATCGATCCGGATCGCTTCATCGTAGTCGGCGATGGCATGATCGAGATCCAGCTTGAAGGCGTAAACGCGGCCACGGTTGGTGTAGGCGCAGGCAAACGCAGGATCGAGCTTGATCGCCTCGTTGAGGTCGGCAAGTGCGGCATCGAGTTCGCGCTTCTCGGTCAGTCCATGGCCGCGGTTGCAATAGGCCCCGGCCAGATGCCTGCCGGTTTGGGTCTTGCCGTCGATGACAGCCGTGCAGGCAGTCACGCGGTCGCCCGGGGCCGTCGCGGAGCCGATGCAGGTCTGCCAGACCGGATCATCGGCGGCAGCCGCTTGCGGGGGATTTGGCAGCGTCAGGGCGGCGCCGAGCAATGCGGCGGTCAGGCAGGCCGAAATGCGCATATCGTCAATCCACAAATGCCAATATGCGGGTTGGTCGCGTCTTTGCACCGGCCGGTTCACGCGCTTAGATCAACGCCTGTGAATCAAGTTAGGATTTGCGATGGCTGCCGTCCGCGACAACAGGGATCAAAACCGCTTCGAGCTCGACACCGAGGGCGGTCTCGCCTTTGCGAATTACCGGCGGACGCCGGCGGCCGTGATCATCACCCATACCGAGACACCGCGTGCCCTGCGCGGCCGCGGCATCGCATCGGAGCTGGTCAAGGGCGCGCTGGAGCTGATCCGCGCCGACGGCCGCAAGGTCATCGCCGGCTGCGGCTTCGTGGTGGACTACCTCAACAAGCATCCGGAATATGCGGACCTCGCCGGCTAGCGCCGTTCTGGTCAGACGATCTTGATCGACATGTCGGGCAAGCCTTCGAGCTTGCAGAGCAGCACGTCGCCCTTGACGACCGGGCCGACATTCTCCGGCGTGCCGGAATAAATGATGTCGCCGGCCTTCAGCTCGAAGGCCTCGGACAGCTTTGCGATCTGCTCGGCGACGCTCCAGATCATGTTCTTCAGATCCGAGCTCTGCCGCACCGTGCCGTTGACTGCGAGCGAGATCGCGCCTTGCGTGAAGTGGCCGGTCTTGTCAGCCGGATGGATTGGCCCGAGCACCGCCGCATGGTCAAAGCTCTTGCCGATCTCCCACGGCTTCTTCTCCGCGGCCATGCCGTTCTGCAGATCGCGCCGCGTCATGTCGAGCCCGAGTGCGTAACCATAGACGTGCTCGAGCGCCTTGTCGGCGGGAATGTTGCTGCCGCCGGACTTCAGCGCCGCGACCAGTTCGACCTCGTGGTGATAGTTCTTGGTCAGGGACGGATAAGGATGATCGGCGACGGTGCCGGCCGCGACATTCTGGATCGCATCGGTCGGCTTCTGGAAGAAGAACGGCGGCTCGCGCGTCGGATCGGAGCCACGCTCGATCGCGTGCGCGGCGTAGTTGCGGCCGATGCAGTAGATGCGGCGGACCTGGAACACCTCGGAGGCGCCGACGATCGGGATCGTCACAGCCGGTACCGGAAACAGCGCCTTCGGCGCGGCCTCGGCATGGGCCGGCGCGGATTGCGTCGCGGCGCCGGCCAGTGCGAGGGCGCCGGTCGCAAGCATGGTCCGGCGATCAAGATCAGTCATGCGCGTTCTCCTTCTTGTTTGCCGATCTATAGATGCTCGCCGATCCATAAAAAAGGGCCCGCGCTGGCGCGGGCCCTGGTGGTGTGTAGGATGATCCCGTTAGTGCTTGATGTCCGCCGGCAGCACGCCGCCATTGGCTGCGAGCTTGGTCATCACTTGCTTGTGCAGCCAGATGTTCATGCTGGCGGAATCGTTGGTGTCGCCGCTGTAGCCGAGCTCCTTGGCGAGCTCCTTGCGGGCCGACAGGCTGGAGTCGATGTCGAGTGCCTTCATCAGGTCGACGATCGAGGTGCGCCACTCGAGCTTCTCGCCCTTGGCGGCAACCGCCTTGTCGAGGATGGGGGCGACGTCAACGGACTGGGCGGGCGCCGCACCAGCAGGCACTGCGGCAGGAGATGGCGACGCGCTGCCGGATCCACCGGCGGGAGCTGCGCTTGTGGCCGTTCCGCCGGCGGGCGCCGCGCTGGCACTGCTGCCGAAGATCGCGCCCATGATTTTTCCAAAAATGCTCATCGTTCGCTCCCAAGAGAGTTGAGATGTGAAGGTCACACGGCAATGGGCCGGCTGACCGCGGTCGCAGTTCAAGTGTATCGCCCCCTCAATACCTTGCCAATGCGACATTCACTTAAGCGTGAGTGCTTTTGGCGCAGTTTGGGAGTAGCCTCACTCAACAGTTCGCGACACGGCCAGTTCCCTGCTCTGTCTTTCGCGTCTGGCTTGCTCGTGATCGCTTCGAGAGGCAGTACGTTTGTGCCCGCGCGCCGGGCGCAGAATGCGCCCGCCCAGAGGGAGACAACGACCATGGCCACACCATACCAAGGCAATGTCACATCGATGACGCAGAGCGGAGAAGGTGCCGCGTCTGCGCCCGTCATCCGCACCATCGGCCTGTCCGATTTGCACCAAGCGCTGCGTCTCGGCTGGGAAGACTTCAAGGCGGTGCCAAGCCACGCCATCATCCTGTGCCTGATCTATCCGGTGCTCGGCATCGTGCTCGCGCGCACCGTGCACGGCTATTCCGTGCTGCCCCTGCTGTTTCCGTTGGCCGCGGGCTTTGCCCTGCTCGGCCCGTTTGCCGCGATCGGCCTCTACGAGATGAGCCGCCGCCGCGAGGACGGCGGTGAAGCATCTGCGTGGGACGCCATTCAGGTCTTCCGTTCGCCGTCGTTCGGCGCAATGCTTGGGGTCGGAACGATCTTGTTCGCACTGTTCGTGACCTGGATTGCGACCGCGCAGGCGATCTACACGGCGGTGTTCGGTTATGCGATTGCGGCTGACATTCCCGATTTCGCCGGGCGCGTGCTCACCACCCCGCAAGGCTGGTGGCTGATCGTGGTCGGCTGCAGCGTCGGCTTCCTGTTCGCGCTCGTGGCGCTCTGCATCAGCGTGGTCGCCTTCCCCATGATGCTCGACCGCCAGGCCAGCGCCGGCGAAGCCATGGTGACATCGATGCGCGCCGTCGCGCAGAACCCGGTGCCGATGGCAGCCTGGGGCCTCATCGTCGCGGTGCTCCTGGTGCTCGGCACGATCCCGTTCTTCCTCGGGCTTGCTGTCGTGATCCCCCTGCTCGGTCACGCGACCTGGCATCTGTATCGCGAGGTCATCGTCAAGGATCCGAACGCACGGCCGGTGTTCCCCGAGCCGCGCGAGCGCAAGCCGGCCGCCGACTTCCCGGCCAACCTGTTTCCGTGGCGGCGCAGCGATCGCGGATAAGTGCCGGTCAACCTGAACTCGTAAACGTCACAGCAACCGCCGGCCGATATATTCGGCCGGCGGTTTGTCGTCCCGGACCGTCAAATGGATGTGAAGTTGGCGTGGCATTTGCAGCGCGACCCGAGAAAAACGGCCCGATCACGAGCCTTGTTTTGGCCGCTGTTGCCGCGAACATACCCGCCGCGTTGCACGACCAATCGATGACATCGCAGACTTCGGAGTGAAATTGCCTATGACCTCTCGCTTGTCCTTTCACGCGCTCGCCATCGGGGCGTGGCTCTTGACCTCGACCGCGTCTGCGCTCGCCGCCCAATGCGGCACGGGCACGTTCGAGTCCTGGCTCGACGATTTCAAGAAAGAGGCCGTGGCAAAGGGTATTTCACAGAACGCGATCCAGGCCGGGCTGAATGGCGTCACGCAGGACAAGGCGATCCTGGCGCGCGATCATTCGCAGCAGGTGTTCAGCCAGACCTTCGAGCAGTTCTCGGGCCGCATGGTGCCGCCGCGGCTCAATCGCGGCTCCGACATGATGAAGCGCTACGGCTCGGTGCTGTCGCGTATCGAGGAAGCCTACGGCGTGCCCGGCGAAATCCTGGTCGCGATCTGGGGCCTGGAAACCGATTTCGGCGTCAACACCGGCAAGTTTCCGACCCTGCGTTCGCTGGCGACGCTGGCCTATGATTGCCGCCGCTCCGACATGTTCAAGGCCGAGTTGATGGATGCGTTGCGCATCGTCGAGCGCGGCGATCTCGCACCGCAGGAGATGCGCGGTGCCTGGGCCGGCGAGATCGGCCAGACCCAGTTCATGCCGTCGTCCTACATCAAGTTCGCAGTCGACTTTGACGGCAACGGCAAGCGCGACCTGCTGCACAACGTGCCGGACGTGCTGGCGTCGACGGCGAACTTCCTGAAGAGCTACGGCTGGAAGAAGGGCAAAGGCTGGGAGCCCGGCAGCGAGAATTTCGCGGTCATCCAGCAGTGGAATAAGAGCGAGGTGTACGCCAAGACGATCGGCTACTTCGCCACCCAGCTCGCCAAAGCGCCATAAGGTCATTTGCCATCAGGTAGGTCAAAGGCCGACTGTCCCAGGCAATCGGCCTTTATCGCCTTGATCAAGGATGGCGCGCCGGCCCCGATGAGGGGCGCGCCGCAGGCGCCGATCTTGCCGTTCGGCATCGCAGACCAGCCACAATCGTGACGGTATGTCGTTGAAGCGTTTGCCGTCAGTGGCGCAGCAATGCGGCGCGGATGTCCGACGGCGTTGCGCCGTAATACCGGCGAAACGTCCGATTGAAGTAGGACAGATCGCCAAATCCCGATTCAAACGCGATCGTGCCGATGGTGCTGTCGCTCCGGACCGGGTCCGTCAAGAGGCGATGCGCGCGTGCCAGGCGCTGAGCCAGCACGAATTCCGAGAACGTCGTGTCCACGCTTTCGAACAATCTCTGGATATAACGCGGCGTGAGCCGCAGGCGCGCCGCCACGGCGAGCAAGGTCAGATCGCCGTAGCTGAGATTTTCGGAGATGTCGGCCTTGACCGCGGCGAACCGCGCGGCCGCCAGCCCTCGATCTTTCGCGACGGCCGTTCCGTCCGGACTAGCGCCGACGACCAGCGACCCAAGGTCGATCAAATGGGTGACCACGGCATCGAGCAGTCCGGGTGTCGAAAGACGATATCCGTCGTCCAGTTTCCGAAGATAAAGCGCGAGCAACCGCAGTGCTTCCGTGCTCGATGGCAAACCACGCATGAGCACGTCGTCGAGATTGGACACCAGCGGCGCCAACGCCTTGCGAGGCAACCTGAGGCCGATGAAGCGGGTTGGCGATTGTGGGAGGACGGCCATGCGGCCGACTTCCGCGCTCGACATCAGCACGGCTTCACCCGGGCCGAGCGTGACCTCCCGACCGCGTTGTGAGGCGTTCATGCTGCCGCTTGTTGCGATCGTCAGGACGAGGTCGTCAGTGCCGTCGAGCAATTCGCGCGGTCTTACCACCTGCAGGTTGGTGCACGCCCAGGATCCGGTGCCAAGGACAATCCCAACGCCGGGCAACTCACGCAACCTCGCTTCGGCATGGAATGCACCTTCGATCAGCGGCTCCGGGTCGAGCTTCATGACCAGCCGTCCGACCTGTTCCCGGAAAATCGCCAATCGGTCTCGTTCGCCCCAATCAGCAGTCGAGAACCGAAATTCGATGATACCTTGCGGCTTCATTGTCATCGGCACATCCTCGTGGGTGGGGCCCAAGATTCTTGCCATCCGGCCAGCGACTGACGTCGCGCGCGCGATGGAGATGGATATTGCGGTTACAGCGAGTGGTCAGAACGATGCGCAAGTGGTCGAGAGCGTGAGGCCAACCGACTGTTGATGAAAGCGCTGCCTGTATGCGGTGCCGATCTGCGTCAAGCGCGCCAAGGTCTCCGGCGTCTCGGCAGCGATGATGCGCACGACAAAGGACTGCTCGCGTGTGATCCGGCCCGTGTCCGGGTCGCGCCACTGGCCAGAAGCGCTGAGCAGGGTCAAGCCATCTGGAAAGCGCGGTGTCACCTCCCGCAGAAGGAAATCCGACCACTGGGCGTCCGATACGCTTCCATGTCCGGGGATACGACGTCCAAACAACAGTTCGGCCTGCATCGTCGACTTGCCATTGATCAGCTGGCACGACGTTGCTGCGCCTTCGGCGGCGGACGTGTTGCTTCCCGCAACCAGGACAAGCCACGCCGCGGCGTGGATCAGTGTGCGCATGAAGTTCGAACTGTGAGCTTTGCCGCTCCGGCCCGCGACGTCCTGGGTGCTGCGGTCCGGTATACGATCCAGGCAAACGGTAACATTCCGAGGAACACGGCCAGTACGCCGACGATGCCCATCGCAAGCCTGACGTCGCCGGGCGCGACATCAACACGCAAAAGTAGTGCTAAAATCACCTCTTATCCTTCTGCGAGCGGTCCAATCTTGCGCCATGGGTTTTAGTGACTGGTCCGCCCGCCGGCTTGGACATGCGCGACAACGCATTGGATGAAAACGACTTGGCGGGTCGGTATTTCAATCTGTATAGGTTCCGGCCAATGGAACGTGCGTCCCACCCCGGACGCACTCGCCGCTGGGGGGGAACCGCGGATGGAACATACGTAGGACGCTTTGGCAGAGCCAAGTCGTTGGCTAGAAGCCCTGCGTTCGTCTGTTGCCGCCGAACCGGGTCGCCTCGGTGAACCAGACGCGGCATTCCGGCGACATCTGTTGCGACAGCTTGAGTTTCCCGATGACCTCGACGGCCAACGACGTTGCACTCTCCCGGTTTTCCCTGGAAGATTTTGCCGAGAAGGACCGTATGGCCGCATGGCGTGATCTGTACGGCCGGCTGGTGCTGAAGGCCGACCTCGCGCCACTGCCGGATCATTCCTTGCATGCGGATGTGACCGTGCGGATGCTGCCCGGGCTGGCCATCACGTCAGCCAGCATGTCGGCGTTTCGCTACGAGCGCGGTGCCGAACAGTTGGCGGATGGCAACGACGGGCTTGTCCTGGTGATGGGCTCGCACGATGCCATGATGGTGCAGCGTGGGCGCGAGGTCACGTGGAGCGCCGGCGACGGGTTGCTGGTCAGTTCGGCGGATCCGGTCGCGATGGTCTGCCCCGCCCCGGCGAAGATTTTGTGCCTTCACGTTCCACGGCCGGCGCTGGCGCCGCTGGTGAGCAGCGTCGATTCCTCCGTGATGCAGCCCATTGCGCGCTCCACCGAAGCGCTGAAATTGTTGGTGAGCTATGTTGGGGCGCTGCAGGAGGACGATGCGCTTGCCACGCCTCAGCTACAGCACCACGTGGCTTCGCATGTGCACGATCTGATCGCTGTGGCGCTCGGCGCAACGAGAGATGCCGCGGCTCTTGCCCATGGGCGGGGCGTCCACGCAGCGCGGCTGCGTGCCATCAAAGCCGATATCATCGACCATCTCAATCACGGCAATCTCACGGTTGCGGCTGTCGCGCGGCGACACGGCGTCACCCCGCGCCAAGTGCAACGGATGTTTGAAGGCGACGGGACCACATTCTCACAATTCGTGCTTGGGCGCCGTCTCGCGCGAGCGCATCGATTGCTCGTCAATCCGCGCTACGCCGATCGGCCTGTGAGCGCGGTCGCCTTTGAGGTTGGTTTCGGCGACGTGTCCTATTTCAACCGCACCTTTCGCCGGCAATACGGAGCGCCCCCCTCGGACGTGCGTGAATCGGTGCGAAGAGGGCTGATCGCGAACAGTGGCTCCTGATTCAATCGAGGCCGATCGCGCTCCAGCCAAATAAAAAGGGCCGATTGCCCCAGGCAATCGGCCCTTGTCGTCATGATCAAAGCTTACTTCGCCATGCTGGCTTCAGCTGCTTTGCCGAGGTGTTCGCCGCATGCGCCCCACTTGTTGTTCAGCATCGCGTCCTGGGCGAGCGAGACTTCCTTCTCCGCCGCGAATTTGACCTCATTGTCCGCCATAGCTTCGACGGCCGCTTCAGTCTTGCCGAAATTGGCGCCGCTGCAGCCGACGCCCATGTGATGGCGATGAGCGGCCTGAGCCGGGGCAACAGCGTAAACGACGGCAGCCATGGTGGTCGCTGCGATCAATGTCTTGATCATGGGATGTTCCATCTTTTGTTCTTGAACAGAATCCTGCGTGATTGCGGAATCTGCGGAATGATTATTCGCTGTTCCCGGCACCGTTCAGAATGAACTTCGCGCGATACGAATGTGATGAGCGCTGCACGCGTATCGCGCATGCGTTGCATAGTGTTTTGATTACAAGCCGGTAAGGAAGCGGCGCCGCATTAGCGCGGCTGGAGGCGTTCACTTCAATCAACGCATTTCCGATAAGCAGCAGGCGATCCCCGCGACATCGTGCACCCGGCCGACATCCGAGCCGCGGACAAGGCCGTACTACCTCGCAAGTCAATGCGGCCGATTGACGCTACGTCCGTCGAGCGTCCGCGCCGCCATACAATGAACTTATAATCACTTCTAATGTCAAGATATTGCATGCGAATCACGCATGGGACACATCGACGTGATCATTCACTCACAACGCCATTTCAGCTTGATCACGCGGTCTGTAATTACCACATACTTAACGCGGTAGAGGCCAGCGGAATCCCATCAACTCACTGATATCTAGAAGGTTTTATCGAAGGCGACCGGGTTGCCGGGACTTCCGCCTCCGGCCCCGCTCTCGACGCCGCAAACGGTTAACCGGACCTTACCTCCGCCATGCGTTTTGAGCTTAGCTGCATCGCAACATTGGAACTACCGCACTGCACTATATCATCTATATTCACTTCAACGATGAGGCTTTAGAAAAGCTGAATCTGAACTACTAGGAGACTACCATGTTGCTCTCGCTCATCCGCATGATCCAGGCTTTCCGGGATTATCAGCGCAATGTCAGCGAACTGTCCCAGCTCAGCGATCGTGAACTGGCCGATATCGGCCTCGACCGCTCGGACATTCCGCGTGTTGCCGCCGGTACCTACAACGGCTAATCGGCCGCAAGCCATCTGATGAACGGATAACGCCCGCTTCCACAGCGGGCGTTGTCGTTTTCAGAGCTATCCGTTCGGATGGCATCGGAACGGATAGGCTCTGGTCCCCTTGGTTTGGCGCGTCTTCCTTACGCGAACCGGTATCCACTTCGCTTGAAACGCTCCGGCGCGGTTTCAGATGCATATGGTCACGAAACGCGCTAACGCTGCGCGATGACACCGCATCAATCCTCTTCCCAACCCGTGCACATCGTGGGCGCGGGGCTCGCCGGCTCGGAAGCCGCGTGGCAGGTCGCCAACTCCGGCGTCCGCGTCGTCCTGCACGAAATGCGCCCGCAACGGATGACCGAGGCGCACCGGACCGACGGCTGCGCCGAGTTGGTCTGCTCGAACTCGTTCCGCTCGGACGACGCGGCCAACAACGCAGTCGGGCTGCTGCACGCCGAGATGCGGCGGCTGGGCTCTCTCATCATGCGCTCGGCCGATGCCAACCAGGTGCCGGCCGGCGGCGCGCTCGCCGTCGACCGCGACGGCTTTTCCGCCGCCGTCACCAAGGCGCTCAACGAGCATCCGCTGATCGAGATCAGCCGCGAGGAGGTCACAGGCCTGCCGCCGGCCGACTGGAGCAACGTCATCGTCGCGACCGGTCCCCTCACCTCGGCACCGCTCGCCGACGCCATCAGGCAGCTGACCGACGAGAACGCGCTGGCGTTCTTCGATGCGATCGCGCCGATCGTGCACAAAGATTCCATCGACATGTCGGTGGCCTGGTTTCAGTCGCGCTACGACAAGGTCGGTCCCGGCGGCACCGGCGCCGACTACATCAACTGCCCGATGACCAGGGAGCAATATGACGCCTTCGTCACGGCGCTGATCGACGGCGAGAAGGTCGACTTCAAGGATTGGGAGACCAACACGCCGTATTTCGACGGCTGCCTGCCGGTCGAGGTGATGGCCGAGCGCGGTCACGAGACGCTGCGCCACGGGCCGATGAAGCCGGTCGGATTGACCAATCCGCACGATCCGACGGTGAAGCCATATGCGATCGTCCAGCTGCGGCAAGACAACAAGCTCGGCACGCTCTACAACATCGTCGGCTTCCAGACCAAGCTGAAGCATGGCGCGCAGCAGCGCGTGTTCCGCACCATCCCGGGCCTCGAGAACGCGGAGTTCGCCCGCCTCGGCGGCCTGCATCGCAACACCTTCCTGAATTCGCCGAAGCTGCTCGACGCGCAGTTGCGCTTGCGCGCACAGCCGCGGTTGCGCTTCGCCGGGCAGATGACGGGCTGCGAGGGCTATGTCGAGTCGGCCAGCGTCGGCCTGATTGCCGGCCTGTGCGCCGCTGCCGACATGCGCGGCGCCGCGCTGACGCCACCGCCCGCCACCACCGCGCTCGGCGCGCTGCTCGGCCACATCACCGGCGGCCATATCGAAACCATCGATGCCGGGTCGCGCTCGTTCCAGCCGATGAACATCAATTTCGGTCTGTTCCCGCCGCTGGCCAGTGCGCCGACCAAGAAGCCGGACGGCTCGCGGCTGCGCGGCAACGAGAAGACGGTCGCCAAGAAGCAGGCGATCAGCGCGCGGGCGCTCGCCGATCTCGATCACTGGATCGCAGAGCACCTGCGCGTTGCGGCAGCGGCCTGACAGTCATGAGCTTGCCGAAAGATGACGACGCCACCCTGTCGGCGCGATGGAGCCAGGGCGTGCTGCTCAAGCGCGACGTGTTCTCGACCGTCGAGCGCGGCCGCTTCCGCGTCGATGACGGTGAGGTCGAGGGCGTGCTGCGCCGGCTCGATCAGGTGCCGTTCTGGTCGTTCGCCGTGGCGCTGCATCTGTTCTCGCGCGAACGCCGCGCGCTGACCCTGGCGCGCGACCTCGACGTCGGGCCGAAGCTGATGTGGGCCGGCCGGCGCGCGCTGGTGCGCGGCTTCATCGACGGCGCGGCGCTGCATCTGGCGAAGCCGCACGGCGACGTCGCCTATTTCCGTTCCGCCAAGGCCGCATTGCGCAAGCTGCATCGCGCCGGCATCTGCCACAACGACCTCGCCAAGGAGCAGAACTGGCTGGTCGGCCGCGACGGCCGCGCCTATCTCACCGACTTCCAGCTCGCCGCCTGCTTCAAGACCCGAAGCCGGTTGTTCCGCATCGCGGCCTATGAGGATCTGCGGCATCTCTTGAAGCACAAGCGCAGCTACGCGCCGGAGGCGTTGACGCCGATGGAGCGCAAGGTGCTTGCGAAGAAGTCCGCGGCCGCCAGCATCTGGCTGAAAACCGGCAAGAAGGTCTATCAGGCGATCACCCGCGGCATCTTCAATTTCACCGACCGCGAAGGCGGCGGCCGGCGGCTGGTCAACGACGCCCCGGTGCTGGTCGATTTGATCCGCAGGAATCCTGACGTGCGCGATACCGCGATCGTCGCCTTTGCCGACCGGCGCGTCGGCGTCGGGCTCTACGCTTTCGTCGAGGCGGATCAGTCGGCGCTGGAAAAGACGCTGCGCAGCGAGCTCACCGCGGCCAAAGGCGTCAAGCCGCCCGAACACATCCAGATCGTGCATGCGCTGCCGCGCGACGCGGCCGGCAAGCCGCGCACCGAAATCCTCCAGCTCGTCGCGATGAATCAGATCGATCTGATCGAGCCGATGATGCGCAGCGACGCCGATCGCGAGTTCCTCAAGGATATCCTCGAGCAACGCAAGAATCTGCGCGATCGATTCAATTTCGAAGTCGCCGAGATGGATCGGCCCGTCGGCTAATTTGCGCGCATCTTGCCGTGCGCGTGGCCCTCGACAAACGCGGCGCGAAGCCCCACTCTTTGCGTGGGCTAGCGCGCTCAAGGGACAAGTTTAATGCCACTCACCCGTGGTCGTATCGGGGGATATGATTCCGAACGCCTGGCGTTCGGTTTCACCATGATGCACGGCGATCAGGAAGTTGAATGCCAGATCAGCGACGCCGCAATGGACGAGCTGGCGGGCACGCGTGGAACAGCGAGCATGGCGCGGCAGGCGCAATTCGTCGCGTTGCGCGACGCGGTCGAACAGATTGCATCCGACATTTATGACAGCGGCCCGATGGTCAGGGGCCTAACGGTCCGGATCTTCACCAAGCACATTTCGAAGGAACCGAGCTAGCGGCCGAACTCTTCGGTGCGCGCGGCTCGCCACAAAGTCCACAGCGTGCGCAGGCGCGAGACCGGCCTCGGCAGGAACGGATCGTTATCGGCTCTCCTCGCCCGGTTCAGCTCGCGCCTGACGTGAGCGAGCGGCAGGAAGATCGGCCGCACACCGGATGGCACATCCGCGAGCAGCCCGAATGCGGTCTTGAGATGGCCTTGCACCTCGTCCGCAAGCTGGTCGATCGCAGCGCGAATATTCGGCGTCAGCTTGCCGGCAAACACCTCCTCCTTGCTGCTGCCGTGCTGCTGCAGCAGCTGCAGCGGCAGAAACAGCTGATGCCGCGAAGCGTCGCGGCCGAGCGTCGCGATGACCTGCGCCATGCCCTGGGCAAGACCGGCATGACGGGCCAGATGATCGATCGCCTCCGATGGCCGCGCCACCACGCGCGTGGCCTGCGAGAACAGAGCCGACGCCGTGGCGTCGAGATAGCCTTCGAGCGCGGCCAGCGACGGCATCGGGTCGTTGTAGAGATCGAACTGGTGCTCCTCGACCAGCCGTGAGAACGGCGAGACCGGCAGGCGGTGATTGCGGATCGCGTAGAGCAGCTCGGCCGCGACCGGATTACCCTCGACGCCGCCGTGCCCGGCACCTGCCAGCATGTCGGTCCACCATTGCAGCCGCATCTCGCCGGGCAGCGGCTGGCTGACCTGCTCGTGCACGCGCGAGACCTCGATGTTGAAGGCATAGATCGCGAGCAGCGCCCGGCGCTCCGGACCCGGCACGAACAAGGTCGACGCGTAGCGCACGAAGTCATAGGTCCGCACCAGATCGGCGCAGAAGGCTGCGCCGTCCCTCGGCGCCTCCACCGCGCTCATGGCACTGCGATCAGCGCCGCCGCGACCCGGCGCCGCTCACCCAGCATGATGTTGTAGGTGCGGATCGCAGGGCCCGTCTGCATCGGGTCAAGCACCACGCGGACTGCACGCAAGGCCTCGCGCAGGCCCTTTGGCGGCACCCAGACCTCGGTGCCGGTGCCGACAATCAGCGTGTCGATCGCATTCGCTGCCGCGAACACCTTTTGCAGCGAATATTCGTCGATCTCCTGCGGCTTCGTGACCGGCCAGGCCCAGATCGAGTCCGGCAGGCACAGCAGCGAGCCGCGATGCGACATATCGGCGAACGCGAAGCCGCCCTTGCCGTAGGCCTCGATCGGCGCCGACCTCGGAAGATGGGGAGCGTCCGAGGGGTTGCTCATGACCGGTTACTTCTTGGCTGCCGCCGTGTCCGGCTTCTTGGCCGGCGCATCCTGCGCCTCGCCCCGCGTGGTGTGAACGCCGAGATAGATCAGGATCGGCGCCGCGATGAAGATCGAGGTGTAGGTGCCGACCAGCACCACGCCGAACATCATCACGGCGGTGAAGCTGTGGATCGCCTGGCCGCCGAACAGCAGCAGCGCGAGCAACGCCAAGGTCACCGTGACGTGGGTGATGATCGAACGCGACAGCGTCGAGTTGATCGATTCGTTCAGCAGCTGCGGCATCGGCATCTTCTTGTAGCGCCGCAGCATCTCGCGGATACGGTCGTAGATGACGACGGTGTCGTTGAGCGAGTAGCCGAGGATCGTCAGCAGCGCCGCGATGCTGGTGAGGTCGAAATCGACCTGGGTGATCGACATGAAGCCGATCGTCAGCACGATGTCGTGCACGTTGGCGATCATGGCGCCGAGCGCGAACTGCCACTCGAACCGGAACCAGAGATAGATCAGGATGCCGATAATCGCGAACATCAGGCCGATCATGCCGTAGGCAAGCAACTCGCCGGAGACGCGCGGTCCCACCACTTCGACGCGGCGGTAATCGACGGATTCGCCGAGCGCGCCGCGGATCTTGCCTACCGCGTCCTGCTGGGCCTTGTCGCCGCCCGGTTGTTCGGCGACGCGTATCTGCACGTCGGCCTCGCCCGAGCCGCCGAGTTGCTGCAACTGCACCTCGCCGAGACCAAGGCCGTTCAGGGTCGTGCGCATCGCTGCGATGTCGGCGGTGCCGGACTTGGCCCGCACCTCCAGCAGCGTGCCGCCCTTGAAGTCGATGCCGAAATTCAGTCCATGGGTGAAGAACAGCGTGATGGCGAGGATCGAGAGCAGCGCCGAGATCGGGAAGCTGATGCGGCGGAAGCGCGTGAAGTCGAAATGTGTATCGTCGGGCACGATGCGCAGCGGCGGCATCAGGCCGAGCGCCGCGACCACAGTCAGCACGGCGATCAGGATGCCAAGGCCAATGAGAACGGTATGGGTCACGAGAGGCCTCTCAGATCGGCACGGTTTGCGGCCGCTTCCACCGCACCCATGCCGCAACGATCAGGCGCGTCAGGGTAAAGGCGGTGAACACCGTGGTGATGATGCCGATGCCGAGCGTCACGGCAAAGCCGCGAACCGGCCCGGTGCCGATATAGAACAGCACGGCGGCGGCGATGAAGGTGGTGATATTGGAGTCGAGGATGGTCGCCAGCGCCCGCTTGAATCCGGCGTCGATCGCCGAGATCGCATTGCGGCCGCCGCGCAATTCCTCGCGGATGCGCTCATAGATCAGCACGTTGGAGTCGACCGCGATGCCGACGGTCAGCACGATGCCGGCGATGCCGGGCAACGTCAGCGTGGCGTTGAGCAGCGACAGCAGCCCGAAGATCATGGCAACGTTGATGGCCACCGCGATGTTGGCGAACACGCCGAACAGCCGGTAGGTGATCAGCATGAACACGATGACCAGGATCGAGCCGACATAGGCGGCAAGCTCGCCCTTCTCGATCGAGTCCTGCCCGAGGCCGGGACCGACGGTGCGCTCCTCGACCACGGTCAGCGGCGCCGGCAGCGCGCCGGCGCGCATCAGGATCGCCAGATCGTTGGCCGACTGTACGGTAAAGCTGCCGGAGATCTGGCCCTGTCCGCCGGTGATCGGCTCGCGGATCACCGGTGCCGAGATCACCTTGTTGTCGAGCACGATCGCAAACGGCTGGCCGACATTGTCGGCGGTGGCCTGAGCGAATTTGCGCGCTCCCGACGTGTTGAACTTGAAGCTGACGATCGCCTCGCCGGTACGCTGGTCGAAGCCCGGCTGGGCATCGGAGAGTTCGCCTCCCGAAACCAGCACCTGCTTCTTGACGACATACGGAACCGGCGGCGGCGACGCGCTCATCAACAGTTCGGAGTCCGGCGGCACCCGGCCCTGCTGGGCCTGATCGGCCGACACCGAGGTGTCGACCATGCGGAATTCCATCTTAGCGGTCTTGCCGAGCAGCTCCTTCAGATGGGTCGGGTCCTGCAGCCCCGGCACCTGCACAAGGATGCGGTCGGTGCCCTGACGCTGGATCAGCGGCTCGACGGTGCCGAGCTCGTTGACGCGGCGCTCGACGATCTGGATCGACTGCTCGATGGTCTTGCGCATCCGCTCGATCATCGCGGGCTGCGACACTGTCAGGCGGATCAAGCCGCCACCGGCATCGGTCACGTCGACGTCGCGCTGGCCGCTTGAGCCGAGCAGGCCGCCGATTGGCTGCGCCACCTCGCGAAGCTTGGTCAGCGCAGCCGGAACGTCCGCCTCCTTCGTGATCCGGGCCTCGACGGCGTCGTTGCGGATCTGCACGCCCCCGGTGAACTGGATCTTGGCGTCACGCAGCGCCTTTCGCGCATCATCACGCACCTGTTCGAGTTTATCCTTCTTCACGTAGTTGGAGTCGACCTCGAGCAGCAGATACGAGCCACCCTGCAAATCGAGGCCGAGCACGAGGCGCCGCTGCGCCCACGTCGGCCAGGTCTTCACCTGCGCCTCGGGGAAGAAATTGGGCACGGCGCACAGGCAGACCACCAGCGCTGTCAGGATAATCCCCAGCGCTCGCCACCGCGTGAAATACAACATCGAATTGACCTGTCAGATTCGGCAAAAGGCTTCCGCGGCGATCAGCTCGCGGACGCCTCGTCCTTGGCGTCGCCCTTCGCCGGCTCACCCTTGGTCCGCACGCCCGAAATCATCTGGCGCATCTGCCGCACGCGGACGCCGTCCGAAATCTCGAACTCGATCTGGTCGTCGTCGACCACCTTGGTCACCTTGCCGACGAGGCCGCCCGAGGTCACCACGGTGTCGCCGCGGCGGATGTTCTTCACGAGGTCCGCATGGTCGCGCACCTTCTTCTGCTGCGGGCGCAGAATCAGGAAGTACATGATGACGAAGATCAGCGCGAATGGCAGCAGCGACATCAACATGCTGTTGGTGTCACCACTTGCTCCAGCCTGAGCAAACGCAGGAGTAATCAGCATTCGAACGATCCTCGGATAAGACGGGAAAGAACCGGCAGTGCCCTCGACCTTCGGGGCGGTATGGCGGTCCGGACAAATTCGCGCGGACTATAGCGGCCGCGGTCCCAATTGCAACGTTAACGGACCTTCATTTAGGGCGCTTGCGGGACCGCCGCCAGCCCGATAAGGCTGCGCCGTCAGGAACTGGACAAATGCCGAAAAAAGCCAAAAAAACCACCAGTAAAGCAACCAGCAAAACCGCCGCCAAGGCTGCCGCCAAGCGTGCCGCAAACACCGCGACAAAACGCCCGGCGACGGCGCTCGACGGCGCGGCCGCCGAGCGGATCGCGAGCGCCCTGGAGGCCATCGCGAGCCGCCTCGCAGCCGCCTCTCCGGCCTCCGATCCGGCTCGCTCGTTCGGCGCCGCGGACGCCTTTGTCTGGCATCCGGACGGCCGCCTTGCCCCGGTGCCGCGCGTCAGCCGCGTCGAGATCGGCCTGCTCAAGGGCGTCGACCGGATGCGCGATATCCTGATGGAGAATACCGAACGCTTCACCAACGGACTGCCCGCCAACAATGCGCTGCTGTGGGGCGCCCGCGGCATGGGCAAGTCGTCGCTGGTCAAGGCCGTGCACGCCAGCATCAATGTCGACCGCAAGCCGGCCGACCGGCTGAAGCTGATCGAGATCCATCGCGAGGACATCGAGAGCCTGCCCGGCCTGATGGAGTTGCTGCGCGGCTCCTCGTTCCGCTTCATCGTGTTCTGCGACGACCTCTCCTTCGACGGCAACGACGCCTCATACAAGTCGCTGAAGGCGGTGCTGGAAGGCGGAATCGAGGGGCGCCCCGACAACGTCATCCTCTATGCCACCTCGAACCGGCGGCATCTGCTGGCACGCGAGATGATCGAGAACGAACGCTCGACCGCGATCAATCCGGGCGAAGCGGTGGAGGAGAAGGTGTCGCTGTCGGATCGCTTCGGCCTCTGGCTCGGTTTCCACCGCTGCAGCCAAGACGAGTACCTCGCAATGGTGAAGGGCTATTGCAACCATTACGGCATCAAGATCGCCGAGGACGAACTCGAGCGCGAGGCGCTCGAATGGTCGACCACCCGCGGCTCGCGCTCGGGCCGCGTGGCCTGGCAGTACACGCAGGAACTTGCCGGCCGGCTCGGCGTGCGGTTGAGCGGGGCCTAGCGCAAGCGGCGCTTGCAGCGGACCGTGGGCCTTCTGAATTCGGCGCGGCATTGGTAGACTCGGACCCATGCCGGCCAATCCAAACATGACTGCGAGACGCTGTGGCGAGTGCACGGCTTGCTGCGATGGCTGGCTGAAGATCCGGATTCGCGACCACGACGTCCATCCCGGGCAGCCGTGCCCGTTCAGCAGCGCGGGGAAATGCACGATCTACGCCGAGCGTCCGGTCGATCCCTGCCGGAATTTCGTCTGCGGATGGCTGGCGCCGACGAGCCCGCTGCCTGACTGGATGCGTCCGGACCGATCCGATCTCATTTTCCTTCCTGCAAGCTTCGTCTGGCGAACGATCCCCGTCGATGTCGCGGTCGCCGTCGGCACCCACCCGAAGGCAAAGGCACGCGCCTGGCTCGAAGCCTTCAGCCGTGACATGCGGCGGCCCCTGCTGCTGCAGTCGGACGGCGAATGGCACGCCTATGGGCCACCGCAATTCCTGCGCGAGATGGTCGAGCGGATATCAAGCGGCCTCGATCCGCTGAGGTAATATAAAACCTCACGCGAGCGCGCGCCCGCTTGGAATTGGCATGTATTATCCCATTTTCTCTGTGTGATGTTGCGACGCAACGATAACTTGTCAGCAACACTGACGCAATTCACAAAGCGCAATTACATCAACAACCTCAATCCGAAGCAGGTAAGTCAAATTTTATTCCGAAAATCACAGTGCGACAAATTGATGCACTGCAGCACTACTATAGTACCCTTTATGTCACACAGCGCGTTTATCGCCTTCAGCGCACTCGGTACCCATGTATCTGGCATCTGGTATACCTTAGCATTTCCACCCGTTTGCAGCCTCAGCACCCCGCTGAGGCGATCGGCAGATGGGGGAATGAATGAAGAAGAGACTTCTCGCAGGAACAGCATCCGCAGCGATGTGCCTGGCGCTGACGCAAGGCCCGATACACGCGGCAACGCTCGACGACGTCATGGCGCGTCTGGATGCACTCGAACGAAACAATGCGAAACTCGCCAAGGAGAACGCTCAACTCAGGGACCGCGTCAACCACATCGCGAGCCATCCGGCTCCGCCTGCGGCGGCAGCCACGACGCCGAAGGGCAATCCGGTCCAGCATGCGGCCGTTGCGCCCTCCCCGACGCCAGCACCGCCCGAACATGCTGTCGTCAGCATCGGTGGCGCGCCGCTCTACACCAAGGCGACAGGCACCAATGCCTTCGTCGACAACACCACCGTCACCCTTTACGGCCACGTCGATCTCTCCGGCGACTTCTTCAACGCCGGCGTGTTCGATCAGGGCAACAAGTTCGGCGTTTCGAGCAACCTCACCTATTTCGGCGTTCGCGCCCGCCACAATCTCGAGCCGTATGGCTTCGCTGGATGGGCCGCCGTGGCGCAGTTCGAATCGCTGGTCGAGGTCGCGGCTGTTCCAACCGAGCGCGCCGCGTTCGGCACGCGCGACAGCTTCATCGGAATGGAAACGCCGTGGGGCGCGATCAAGGCCGGCAAGTCCGATACGCCGTACAAGAAATCGACTTCCAAGTTCGATCCGTTCTCGGCCACGCTTGGCGACTACAATTCGATCATGGGCAACACCGGCGGCGACCTCCGCGCCGAGTTCGATTGGCGCGCGGGGCACGCGGTCTGGTACGAGTCGCCGATCTGGAACGGCTTCCAGGCGACCTTGATGGCCTCGCCGGGACAGAACACGGCGCGTGACAACAGCGATTTCGCGCTCGGCGACTTCAACTGTCCCGCCACGTCCTCCCGCGGCAGCGGCAGCGGCTTCCCGCTGACCTCGGCGCCTGAAGGCTGCACCGACGGTTCGTACGGCAACCTCTACAGCGCAGCACTGACCTACAACAAGGGTCCGTTCACCGCGGTTGCAGCCTATGAGATGCATGAGGGCACCAACCGCACCGGCGACGAGGCCGTCACGCCACTCAGCAATGGCGGGGTATTGGTCGTACCGCCCGGAGCCGTCGGCATCGCCAACGAATGGGCCGCGAAGCTCGGCGCCGGCTATGGCTTCAACGACGGCATCGGCAAACTGCAGCTCTACGGCATCTATGAGATCATGCGCCGCGAGCACACCGTTGCCGACTTCAACGAGCGGTCGCGTGACGGCTACTTCATCAGCGCCACGCAATCGGTCGGCGCCTGGGACGTCAGCGCATCCTGGGCTCACGCCAACGCCTCGCCGGGCTCGCCCGGGACCGGCATCTTCAATACCTACACCGTCACGCCGCCGGCTGGCTCGGCCGACTTCGCACTGAACTCGGTAGACAGCAGCGCCGATCAATATGCGGCCGGCGTGAAGTATCACTTCAGCCCGTTCGCGACCTGGTATCTCGTCGGCAGTTATCTACGGAACGGTCCCGGCGCACACTACTGCCTCGGTGCAAGTGGTCACGGCTATGCCATCTGCGGACGCGATGCCAACAACAACGTGGTTGCCGGCAACAAGGCCAAAGCAGTCACGACCGGCATGACGTTCGACTTCTAGATCAAACAAAACGGGGGAGGCTTGCGCCTCCCCCGTTGTCTTTGTTGTGAGACTTGGAAGTCCCTTGGAAGTCCCGGCGCGTAGCTTATGCGCCGTTGAGGAACTGGAGCGGATCGACCGGAGACGATCCCTTGCGAATTTCGAAGTGGAGCTGCGGCGAGCCTGCCTCGCCGGTCTGGCCCGACTTGGCGATCACCTGGCCACGCTTGATGGTATCGCCGCGCTTCACCAGGATTTCGCTCGCATGGGCATAGGCCGTGACGTAGCCGTTGGAGTGGCGGACCAGCACGAGATTGCCGTACCCCTTCAGCTCATTGCCCGAATAGGCGACGACGCCGTCTTCGGCGGCCTTCACCGGCGTGCCCTCGGGCACCGCGACGTTGATGCCGTCATTGACCTTGCCGTTGGTCTTCGAGCCGTAGGCGGTGATGACCTTGCCGCGCACCGGCCAGCGGAACGTCGGCAATGCGCCGGTGGCTTCGCTCGACTTGGTGACGACAGGCGTTTCTGCGGCGGCGGCCGGCTGTTCGACAGTTGCGGACGGCTGAACCAGCCGCGCGCTCTGCTGCGGCAGCGCCGTGGCGACGACCTTCGGGGCCGCCATGGCCGGCGCCGGAGCGACCGCGACCGGTGCGGCAGCAACAGGCTGCGCAACCGGCGCGGGAGCTGCCATCGCAGTCTTGGCGCCGGGCACCACGAGCTTCATGCCGAGGCTAAGCCGGGCCGACTGGTCGAGATTGTTGGCACGCGCGAGCTCGGCCACCGGGATGTGATGCTGGCGCGCGATGCTGTGCAGCGTGTCGCCGCGATTGACGTAGTGGACGCCGGCAGGCGCGGCCGCCACGGCGACGGGCCGCGTGGCCGGTGCGGCCATCGCAGGCGCCGCGGCCACTGCCCCTGGACGCGGAATGATCAGCTGTTGGCCGGGCGACAGAGCGCGCGGTCCCTTGTAGCCATTGGCGTGCAGGATCTCGGCGGTCGACACGTTGTAGCGGCGCGCCAGCACTTCCAGCGTGTCGCTGGTGCCGACGATGATGGTGGTGCCGCTATGCGAAGCATGCGCGGCAGCGACCGAATGCGGCACGCTGCCGGTGGCCTCGATCTGCGGGCGCGCCGGCGGCGGAGTGTAGGACGACATCCCGCGCCCGCCTCCGGAGACGCCGGCATTGGCGACCGGGTAGGACTGCGGCGCGGCAACCGGCGGCGGCAATGGCTGCGACTGATACTGCGAATACTGCGGTTGGGTTCGCGGCCGCGCGTATTGCGGCAGCTCGCGCGGCGGCGGCGCCTGCACGGTGCCGGTCGGCTGCGGATCGAACGCAAACGGATTTTGCGAGTAGGAGTTTTGCGAGAAGCGCGACGACATGTCGGCGCTGCAACCGGCAAAAGCCATGGACATCAGCGTCAGCACCGCAACCTGCGGTACGCGACGCGAGCGAAGCAACTCAACAACCCCAGACATGGTTACTCACTCGTACGCAACAAAAGACTGTTTTGAGTAAACACGTCGCGAGTAAATAACCGCTTAACCCTGCGAATAAGGCGTTGGTGCCAAGCAGCAAATCGCCAAATCTACAATTCGCGCGCGATTCCGGGCAACGCCGGCACAAAGCGGACGTCGACCAGTTCCTTGCGGTCGAAGCCGCTCTCGGTCCGCACCACGCGGACCAGGGTCTGGGTGCCCTGGTGCGGCCCGACCGGGGCGATCAGGATGCCGCCCGGATCGAGCCGCTCCAACAGCTTGTCCGGGATATGCTCCATCGCCGCGGTGACGATGATGCGGTCGAAATCGCCCGCCCCGGCCGGAACGTCGAAGCCGTCGCCGAGCAGTACCTCGATGTTGTAATAGCCGAGCTTTTCAAGCCGTTTGCGCGCGCCGTCGGCCAGTGTCCGGTACCGCTCGATGGTCAGAACCTGCTTGCACAGCCGGGACAGGACGGCCGCCTGATAGCCCGATCCGGTGCCGATCTCGAGCACGCGGTGATCCTTCTGCAGCTGCAGCTGCTCGGTCATGTAGGCCACGACGAAAGGCTGGCTGATGGTCTGCCCGCAGGCGATCGCAAGCGCGCTGTCGCGATAGGCCTCGTTGCGATCGCGTGGATCGACGAACATCTCGCGCGGCACCTCCTCCATCGTGCGCAGCACCGCCTGATCGCTGACCCCTCGCCGCCGCAGGGTGAGCTGAAACATCATCTTCTCGGTTGGATCGGGCTTCAGGGCCATGTTCATCAGCGTCTCTGGGCAGCAGCGCGGAATCTTGCTCCTGCTAGATGCCATTGAAATCCGAAATACCGCGTTAAGGAAAAATTTCCCGTCACCTTTTGTTCCCGGCCAGGAACCGACACGCCGATTTCGTGTTGGCGCCAATCCGCAAGCTTCCCATATAATCGACCGTGATGCGCTGATAACGCCGAGATTGCGCGGGCGACGGTTGAGCCGTTGCACCCGGTCAGTGTCTGGACGAATCTCGCGCAACGAGTCAGTCAGGACGATCCGGCGACGCAGCGGCGCGCGCTGGAAACCGACTAATTCCCAAACGTTTGCATTGCGCCTTGGAGTGTTATTTGCGAGCCTATTTCAGGGACGGGCAAGGATTCCATCATGACAGCGATACGGCCGGCGGGCTGTTCAGTTTTCCTCGTGGAGGACGAGGTCATGATCCGGATGATGGTCGCCGATATGCTGGAAGAGCTCGGCCATAGTGTCGCGGCCGAGGCCGGCGAAATCGGCGAAGCGGTCAAGCTCGCACAATCGACCGAATTCGACCTCGCGATCCTCGACGTCAACGTCAATGGCAAGGTGATCACCCCGGTCGCCGAGCTGATCAACGCCCGCAATCGCCCCTTCATCTTCGCGACCGGCTATGGCTCGTCCGGCCTGCCGCCGGAATATCGCGATCGTCCGGCGCTGCAAAAGCCCTTTCAGCTGGAAACGCTCGCCCAGGTGATCTCCAGCGCGATGCGGAGCGCGCCGGTTTAGTTGGCAGATTGTTCGTAGCCCGGATGAAGCGCAGCGCAATCCGGGTGCCATCCGCGCTGGGAATGCCCCCCGATTTCGCTGCGCTTCATCCGGGCTACAAATTTACTTCAGGGTATCAACGAGCGTCTCCGAAAACGCATCATCGGTGCGATCGAGCCGCAGCGGCGTCACCGAGACGTAGCGCGCGGCAAGCGCGGCGAGATCGGTGCCTTCGGCCGGCGTATCCATCATCGCCGCGCGCTCGAAGCCGATCCAGAAATACGGATTGCCGCGTCCGTCGTGACGGCGATCGATCTTCAGAAAACCCTGGTTGCGCTTGCCCTGCCGCGTGATGCGGATGCCCTTGACGTCGTCGGGCATGCAGGACGGGAAGTTGACGTTGATGACGGTGTTCCTCGGCACGCCAGCGCCGATCACCTTGCGGATGATGTCGGGCCCGAACTTCAGCGCGGTGTCCCACAGCGGCGCGTTGCGCGTCTCGATCGAAAATTCCTGCGACAACGCAAATGACGGAAAGCCCAGGATAGTGCCTTCCAGCGCGCCGGCGATGGTGCCGGAATAGACCACGTCCTCGGCAACGTTGCGGCCCTTGTTGACGCCGCTCAGCACGAGATCCGGCAGCTTGTCACCGAGGATGTGGCGCGCGCCCATGATGACACAGTCGGTCGGCGTGCCGCGGACCGCGAAATGGCGCGGGCTGACTTCGCGCAGGCGCAGCGGATCGTTGAGCGACAGCGAATGCGAGACGCCGGATTGATCTAGCTCGGGCGCAACGATCCAGACGTCGTCGGACAGGGCGCGTGCGATCTGCTCGACGACCTGCAGGCCGGGTGCGTGGATGCCGTCATCATTGGTGCAGAGAATTCGCATCCGTCAAAGTGCCTTTGGTTCCGATTCGACGCGGGTTTCTCGAATTGCGGGTTCTCGAGTGATTGCCGTCTTAACCGGCTAGGGGCGCGGAGGCAAACCCGGCGAAGGCCCGCGCCAACGCGCCGACGTCACCCGCCACGGCTGCAGAAATTTGCCGCTGCCGGCGATCTTGCGGACGAAGACCGGCCAGGCCGGCCTCCGCACAACTTTGACGACGGGCACCAGCGGCGGCACTTCGAGTTTTTTGGCCGGCGCGGCCTGGCGTCCATCGTCGAGGGCTTGGGACTTGAGAGCTTCTGATCTGACGGGCTCAGGCTTCCGAGATTCAGGCTTGGGAGCCTCCCGTTGTGCAGGTTCAGCCTTGGCAGGTTCAGCCTTGGCAGTTTCCTTGGCGGGTTCAGCTTTGGGAGATTCAACCCTGCGCGCCTCAGGCCTGGGCGGCTCTGACGCAACAGCTGCGGATTGGCGAGGCTCGGGCGGCTTTGGAAGCTCCGGTTTGAGCAACTCGGCCGCGGCGGCTTCGCCCTTGCCGGGTGCAGATGGGAGAGGCTCGGGCTTGAGCGATACAGGCCTGGCGGGCTCTGCCTTCGGGGGCTCGAATTTCCGGGATTCGGGCCTTTGCACCTCGGGAGCGACCGGTGCTGTTTCGCGAAGCTCGGGCTTTGCGGCCTTCGGAGGCTCCGATCTAGGCAGCTCGGGCCTGATAGGTTCGACCTTGCGCGGCTCAAGCTTCGGCGTCTCAAGCTTCGGCAATTCGGGCCTGGGCGGCTGCGGTGTGGGCGCCTCCGCGGCCGGCGGCGGCGTTACCGATTTCGATTTCAGCCTCGCCAGCAGTTCCTCGATCGAGGGCACTGATGCTGCGTCAAGCGGAGTTCGCGGCGCGGCGGGTGGCGTCGCCCGGACCGGAGGTGGCGGTGCCGCAACTGCCGCCGGCGGCGGCAGATCAGCCGGCGCCAATTGGGCGAACTTGCCGCGCGCGATCTCCAGCGCCTTGTCGAAGTCGGGCCGGTCGATCCACGCCTTCGACTGCACTTCGCTCACGCGGGCTTCCCACAAGCGCGCAGCCTCGATGTCGTAATAGCCCATCTGCTTCTGGTTGATCAGCTGCAGACCATGGCCGGTGACGGCCCATTGCTTGCCAAGCCAGTGGATGTCACGGTGGAGCGGCATCGCACTGGCCCTCGCCTTACATGCCGTGCTCGATGACCTTGAGCCCGCCCATATAGGGCTGCAGCACGTCGGGCACCGCGATCGAGCCATCCTGCTGCTGGTAGGTCTCCATCACAGCGATCAAGGCGCGGCCGACCGCCGTGCCGGAGCCGTTCAGCGTATGCACGAAGCGCGGCTTGCCGTCGGGGCCGCGGTAGCGTGCATCCATGCGGCGGGCCTGAAAGTCGCCGCACACCGAGCAGCTGGAGATCTCGCGATAGGCACCGCCGTCGCCCTGCCCCGGCATCCACACCTCGATGTCGTAGGTCTTCTGCGCGGAGAAGCCCATGTCGCCGGCGCACAGCGTCATCACCCGATAATGCAAATCGAGCTTCTGCAGCACCTGCTCGGCACAGGACAGCATGCGCTCGAGCTCATCCTTGCTGGCCTCGGGCGTCGTGATCGACACCAGCTCGACCTTGGTGAACTGGTGCTGCCGGATCATGCCGCGCGTGTCGCGTCCCGCAGCTCCCGCTTCGGCACGGAAGCACGGCGTCAGCGCGGTGAGCCGCATCGGCAGCTCTTTCTCGTCGAGGATGGATTCGCGCGCGAGGTTGGTCAGCGAGACTTCCGCGGTCGGAATGAGGCCGAGACGCTCGCTGCGCAGATCGGCATTCGGCGTCGAGAGCAACTCACCCTTGATCGCCCAGAACTGGTCGTCCTCGAATTTGGGCAACTGGCCGGTGCCGAACATCACGGCATCGCGCACCAGCAGCGGCGGGTTGATCTCGGTGTAACCGTGCTCGCCGGTGTGCAAATCAAGCATGAACTGCCCGATCGCACGCTCGAGCCGCGCCAGCCCCTTCTTGAGCACGACGAACCGCGCGCCGGACAATTTCGCCGCCGCCTCGAAATCCATAGTGCCGAGCGCGGTGCCGAGGTCGTCGTGCAGCTTCGGCGCAAAGCCGTAGTCGCGCGCCTTGCCGAACACATGGTGCTGGACATTGCCGTGCTCGTCGACACCGTCGGGCACCTCGTCAAGCGGCAGATTGGGAATCGACGACAGCTGCTTCGTCAGCTCTTCATCGGCAGACTTCGCGGCCAGCTCGAGCTCGGGCATCGTGGTCTTGAGCTCTGCGACTTCGGCCATCAGCTTGGCCGCCCGCGTCTCGTCCTTTGCCTTCTTGGCGTCACCGATCTCCTTAGAGGCCGCATTGCGCCGCGCCTGGGCCTGCTCGGACGCCAGGATCGCCGCGCGCCGCTTCTCGTCGATCGCCAGCAGCGACGGCGACAGGGCTTCAAGTCCGCGGCGCTTCAGGCCGGCGTCGAAGGCGGTCGGGTTGTCGCGGATCGCTTTGATGTCGTGCATGGCAGTCCTGATGGCGGGCTTGCAGATAACGTCGTACGTCAACGCTTGCGTTGCATGTTTCCACTACCACGGCCGTCATCGTCAGCGAAAGCGGGTGATCCAGTATTCCAGCGGCGTCAGCGTGTGACGGAGGGGCCGCGGCGTACTGGATACCCCGCTTTCGCGGGGTATGACGGCGGGGAATGTGACCAAATCACCCTACTCGGCCGGATTGGTCGCCGACGGCGCCCCCGACGAGGCGTTCGTGGCGGCGGCCTTCTTCTCCACCATGCGCACCGCGATGATGGCGCCCTCATAGAGCGCGAGCAGCGGGATCGCCAGCGAGGCCTGGCTCAGCACGTCAGGCGGCGTCAGCACCGCGGCGATGATGAAGGCGATCACGATGAAGTAGCGCCGCTTCTCCTTCAGCATCTTCGAGGTGACGATGCCGATGCGGCCGAGCAAGGTCAGGATCACCGGCAGCTGGAACGCGATGCCGAAGGCGAAGATCAGCGACATCATCAGCGACAGATATTCGCCGACCTTGGGCAGCAGTTCGATCTGCGCGGTTTCCGAGCCACCAGCCTGCTGCATGCTGAGCGAAAAGCGGGTGATCATCGGGAAAACGACGAAATAGACCAGCATCGCGCCGAGCACAAAGAACACCGGGGTCGCGATCAAATACGGCAGGAACGCGTTGCGCTCATGCCGGTAGAGGCCGGGCGCCACGAACTTGTAGATCTGGGTCGCGACGATCGGAAACGAAATGAAGCCGGCGCCGAACAGCGCGAGCTTGAGCTGGGTGACGAAATACTCCAGCAGCGCGGTGTAGATGAACTTCGAGTTCGCCGCCCCGGCCACCCAGACATACGGCCAGACCAGGATGTTGTAGATCTGCTTGGCGAAGAAGAAGCAGATGATGAAAGCCACGCCGAAGCCGAGCAGCGCCTTGATCAGGCGCGAGCGCAGCTCGATCAGATGATCCATCAAGGGGGCCTTGCTGGCCTCGATGTCTTCAGCGCTCATGACGCCCTCGCGTCCTTGAGCACGTCCGGCTGTGCCGGCGTCACGTCTTGAGGTGCCGGCGCGGGCTTCACCTCATTGGTGATCGCGAGCGGCTCGCCGGCGGCGGCATGCGCCTCGGCCTCGACGAAGGTTTCCGGCGTCGGCTCGGCCGGCGTCGTGGGCGTCACCGGTGCGTCGCTTGACGTTACCGGTGCGTCGATCGCCGAGGCGACCTGCGCATCGACCGGCTTGTCGATCTGCAGGGCGTCGCTGACGTCCTTCTGCAGCGAGGTCATGATGTTGCCGCTGGTGATGCCGGTTGCGGCTTCCCTGACCTCGTCAAAACTCTTCTTGAGATCGGCCATCTCGGCCTCGCGCATGGCCTCCTGGAACTGGCCCTGGAATTCGGCGGCCATCTTGCGGGCCTTGCCCATCCATTGCCCGACCATGCGCAGCACGCCCGGAAGTTCCTTCGGGCCGATGGCGATCAGCGCGACAACCGCGATGACGACCAGTTCACTCCACCCGATATCGAACATGAATTGTTCCGCCTAAGCGCGCCGCCATCGGCCCCATCGCTCCCAACAGGATGTGGGGCTGCCGGCGCCTTTTCTCAATCGGCGTCCATAGCGCGTCTGTGCGACGGCGTCACCGTTTCGCGCGAAGAAAAACGTCGAAATATACGTCAGTACAAGCGCGTTAGACGGCCTTGCTGCCGACGTCCTGGCGCGCGGCCGACGGCGCCGAATTGTGGTCGATCGACTTGGTGGGCTCGGTCTTGTCCGCGACCTTGTCGTCGTCCTGCATGCCCTTCTTGAAGGCCTTGATGCCCTGGGCGACGTCACCCATCAGGTCCGAAATCTTGCCGCGACCGAACAGCAGCAGGACCACTGCGATCACAACGATCCAGTGCCAAATGCTAAGCGAACCCATCCTGCAACCCTCCAGAAATGGCCGGTGGACCGGCCTGAACATGGCCGGAAGTTAGGCCCGCGGGGTGTCAAAAACAAGGACCTCTGCCGCGGCAAATCGCTGTCGCGGCTACGTAATATTGCTAGGCTTAACCGGGAATATTCCGCCCTATTCGCCCTTCTCGGCGCCATCGTGATCGCCCGCGTCGTCGGCACGCTCGTCTGGCTCGTCGGCCTCGGGCTCGGCCGCGTCAGGCTCGCCTGCCTCCACCTCACCGACCACCTCGGCTTCGGCCTCGGCTGTCGCTTCAACCTCGGTTTCGGTTTCGGTCTCAGCCTTCGGTTCCTCGGCCTCCGGCTCGACGGCCGGCGCGAGCAGCAGTTCCAGCGTATCGCCGGGCTCGAGCGGCTCCTCGTCCTCGCGCAGCGTCGCATCGTCAGATGGCGACGGAACGGAAAAGCCGGTCGGCAGACGCGAGTCGAGCAGACCCGTGCCCTTCAGCTCCTCGAGCCCCGGCAGATCGCCGAGTGCCTCAAGGCTGAACTGCGAGAGGAAGCCGTCGGTGGTTCCGAAGGTCAACGGACGGCCCGGCGTCTTGCGGCGGCCGCGCGGGCGGATCCAGCCGGTCTCCAGCAGCACGTCGATCGTTCCCTTCGACGTGACCACGCCGCGAATCTCTTCGATCTCGGCGCGGGTCACCGGCTGGTGATAGGCGACGATCGCCAGCACCTCGATCGCGGCACGCGACAGCTTCCGCGTCTCGGTGCTCTCGCGCGTCATCAGCCACGACAGATCGCCGGCGGTGCGGAACGTCCACTTGTTCGCGACCTTAACCAGGTTGACGCCACGCGGCGCATATTCCGCCTGCAACTGCGCGAGTGCTTGCTTGATGTCGACGCCGTCGGGCATCCGCTTGGCCAGCGTCGCCTGATCGATCGGCTCGGCCGACGCAAACAACAGGGCTTCCAGGAGCCGCAATTCCTCAGGACGCGCTACCGGATGATCCATAGGAGAAACCTCCTCCTCGGGCTCGTCTCTGCGCACTTCCGCCAAGCTTGCCATGGGCTTGCTCTCCTTCTTCCACTTACTCAACCGACAGGTCCGGCGCGGCCATTGCGGCCTGTGCCTGACGCTTTCGGAAATAGATCGGCGCGAACGCCTGCTTCTGGTTGATTTCCATCTCGCCTTCGCGAACCAGCTCGAGGGCCGCGGCGAAGCTCGATGCGAACACCGTCGCCTTCTGGGTGGGATCGGCGACGTAGTTCATCAGGTACTCGTCGAGACAGCTCCAGTCCTCGGCAATGCCGACCAGCCGCTCCAGCGAGGCGCGCGCTTCGGCGAGCGACCACACGGTACGCTTCTGCAGATGAACCGTGGTCAGCACGCGCGACTGGCGCTGCGTGGCATAGGCCGACAGCAGGTCGTACAAAGTCGCGGTGAATTTCGGATGCTTGATCTCGGCGATCGATTCCGGATTGCCGCGCGGAAAGATATCGCGCTGGAACTGCGGCCGGTTCATCAGCCGGTTCGCCGCCTCGCGGATCGCCTCCAGGCGGCGCAGCCGATTCGCAAGCGCGGTCGCCATCTCCTCGGCGCTCGGCCCCTCTGCGCTCGGCGGTTCGGGCAGCAGCAGCCGCGATTTCAGGAAGGCGAGCCAGGCTGCCATCACCAGATAGTCAGCCGCGAGTTCGAGACGGATCTTGCGTGCCGCCTCGATGAACGAGAGATATTGGTCGGCGAGCGCAAGGATCGAGATCTTCGACAGGTCGACCTTCTGCTGCCGCGCCAGCGTCAGCAGCAGGTCGAGCGGGCCTTCATAGCCCTCGACATCGACCACCAGCGCCGGTTCGCCCTCGGCGAGGTCGGCCGGCCGCCCGGTATCAAACGATAGAATTTCAGCGGTCATGCCGTCCCTACCCGATCCAACAACGCATCCAGTTCAGCCCGTGCCGCCTGCCGGTCGAGCGGCTGGGGCTGCTTCCGCGCGGCGAGCGCAGCCTTGGCGCGCTCAAGCGCCTTGCCGGTCAGTTCCGGCGTCTCCCGCGCGACCTCGCGCATTTCGTCGATGTTGCCGTTGCAATGCAGAATCATGTCGCAACCGGCGCTGACGATGGCGCGGGTCCGCTCGGCAATTGATCCGGCCAGCGCATTCATCGACACGTCATCACTCATCAACAAACCCTGAAACCCGATCAGGCCGCGAATCACCTGTTCGATGATTGTCGCAGAAGTCGTTGCCGGATGGACGGGGTCCAGCGCGCTAAACACAACATGTGCAGTCATCGCCATCGGCAGGTCCGCAAGCGGCTGGAACGCGGCAAAATCGGTCCGTTCCAGCTTGGCCTTGGCGGTATCGACCGTCGGCAGGCGGAAATGACTGTCCGCCGTGGCCCGGCCATGGCCGGGAATATGCTTGAGAACCGGCAGCACGCCGCCCTGTTCCAGCCCATCCGTGACCGCGCGGGCAATCGCCGCGACCTTGTCCGGTTCGGTTCCATAGGCCCGGTTGCCGATGACCGCATCCGCCCCGGCCACGGGAACGTCCGCCAAGGGCAGGCAATCGACAGTGATACCGAGGTCGATCAGGTCGGCCGCAATCAGCCGTGAGCTGAGCCGGGCCGCGGCAAGGCCGAGCTTCGGGTCGGTGTCGTAAAGCGCACTGAAGCTCGCGCCCGGCGGATAGACCGGCCAATGTGGCGGCCCGAGCCGCTGCACCCGCCCGCCCTCCTGGTCGATCAGGACCGGAGCATCGGCCACGCCGGCGACCGACCTGAGTTCCCCAACAAGAGCGGCCACTTGGGCCGGACTCTCGATGTTACGCTTGAACAGGATGAAGCCCCATGGCCGCTCGGCGCGAATGAATTCGCGTTCGGCGTCGTTGAGCGTCAGCCCGGATATGCCCGTGATGAATGCGCGGTTCGTCATTCGGCCGATTAGGCCGTATGCAGCTCACGGGTCAAGGAAACGGCCTTTAATTTCTTTGGATGAGGCACTGCGGCCCACCGGCCGACATCAGGCTCCGGCACAGCTGGTTCGCCTCCTCCGATGACGCGAACGGGCCGGCGAAGGCGCGGTAGTAGACGCCCTTCTCGCCGAGATCGACGCGTTTCACCACCAAAGGCTGCGAACCGAGCACGTTGCGATACTTGCCCTGCAGCGTCCGATACGACGCCTGCGCGTCCGCCTCGTTCTTCTGCGACGACACCTGGACCAGGTATCCGCCGCCGCCAACCGAAGCGGTCGAAGTCGACGCCACCCGGGTCGGGGGCGCGGCCGGAGCTGCCGCCCCGTCCGCCTGCCCGGGAACCAGCGACATTGGCGAGTTCACGCTGGCATTGGCCGCCGACGGATTGCCGCGTGACACCGGGGGCTTCGCCGTGGCGGGCTTGGCCGGCACGGCCGCGGTTGCCTGCGCGCCGTCAGGTGTGTCGCCGCCCTTGACCGAGAGGGTGCGGATCTTGCGCGGCTCGTTGTTCGGCAGGGTCCCGTTGGCAGTGAGCGGCGCCGGCGCGGGCTGCGCCGTCTGCACGCTGGCGGCCGGCGGCGGGTTCGCATTGGCGTTCAGCGGCGGAAACACGACGCGCGGTCCGGCGGTCTTCGAGTTGACGTCGACCGGGGTCTCTTCACGCGACACGATCTTTTCGGTGCCGTCACCCGTCGCCATGCGATCCGGCGTCTTGGCCGGCGCATCGGCCTGGGCCGGAATCACCTTGGTCGGCGTGTTGTCAGCCTTGATGATCGGGGGCTCACCGGTTCGCGGCGAGCCGACATAGTTGCGATAGGCGAGCGCGCCACCCGTGCCGACCACCGCAAGCGCCACGACCGCGGCAACCGTCATCAGGCCACTGCTCCGCCTGCGCGGTTCGGGTTCTTCCTCGTAGGCCTCATAGGCGTAGGGATCGTCCGGATAGGACGGATCGCGCTGCAGATCCTGCTCGCCGGCTTCGAGCTGGCCGTAGAGCGCATCGTCATAGCGCGACGGATCCTGCTCCTGATCACCGCCCTGATAATGCGGCTCCTCATCGAAGGCCTCAGGCTGCCGGGGGGGCTCGACCGGCCGATAGGCTGCGACCGGCGCGGGCGCAGGCGGCTGCGCCTGCTGGGCCGCATAGCGGTGCAACGGATGCACCGGCTTCGGCTGATAGTCCTGCTCCGGCTCCTCGTATTCGGTGTGCTGCACGGGCGGCGGCGCGGCCGCTTCCTGCCGCGCGCGCTGCATCCACGGCGGCGGGCCCGCGGGCGGCGCCTCGTCCTCTTCCGCCTGCGGCTCATACTGTTGCGGCCGCGCATTGGCGCGCGACTGCAGCGGACGCGGCGGCGGCTTGTTGGCGGTGCCAAATGGATCCGTCTGGCCGATCAGCCGGGCCAGTTCAGCAAGCGGATCGCTCTCGGCCTTGGAGGCCGTGTCGGCGGAAAAATTTCGGTCCTGATATCGATCAGCCATTGTGATGATGCATCCCCTTCGGGACAGCGCCAAGATCGCCGGCACAGCCGGTCCGAACGAGTTGGCCCCTGCCAGATGCCCTCACAAATCCCCACTCGTGAGGGCCTAATGCCCCTGCCTACCGCATCTCGGTTGGAGCGTGGACGCCTAGAACAGCTAAGCCCGATGCCAGAACCGAGACGACGCCCTGAACCATTGCCAGTCGCGCCCTCGTGATCTCTGCATCATTATTGATAATGAAGCGTAAATAGGGCAAATCGCGCCCCTTGGTCCAAAGCGCATGAAATTCACTGGCCAAATCATATAGATAAAAAGCGATTCGGTGCGGCTCATGTGCCACCGCCGCGGCCTCGATCATCCGGGGATAAAGCGCAAGCCGCTTGAGCAGGTCGAGCTCGGCCGGGTCGGTCAACCGCTCGACCGCGGCGCTCCGCAGATAGGCCAGCCGGGCCTCGTCGGTCTCCGGCAGGTCGGGAACCGCCTCCTCCCGCGCATTGCGGAAGATCGAATGGCCGCGGGCGTGGCCGTACTGGACGTAGAAGACCGCGTTGTCCTTTGACTGCTCGATCACCTTGGCGAGGTCGAAATCGAGCACCGCGTCGTTCTTGCGGAACAGCATCATGAACCGCACGGCGTCGGAACCGACCTCGTCGACGACTTCGCGCAGCGTGACGAACTCGCCCGAGCGTTTCGACATCTTCACCGGCTCGCCGTCGCGCAGCAGCTTCACGAGCTGCACGATCTTGACGTCGAGCACAGCCTTGCCCGCGGTCACCGCTTTCACGGCCGCCTGCATGCGCTTGATGTAGCCGCCGTGATCGGCACCGAACACGTCGATCAGATTGGTGAAACCACGCTCGAACTTGTTGCGGTGGTTGGCGATGTCGGACGCAAAATACGTGTACGAGCCATCCGACTTGATCAGCGGCCGATCGACGTCGTCGCCGTAGGCGGTGGCGCGGAACAGCGACTGCTCGCGGTCCTCGTAATCCTCGACCGGCTTGCCCTTCGGCGGAGGCAGACGTCCTTCGTAGATGTCGCCCTTGGCGCGCAGGAAATCGATGGTCTCGGCGACCTTGTTGTTGCCTGAGGTGATCAGCGAGCGCTCGGAGAAGAACACGTCGTGATGGATGTTGAGCGCGGCGAGATCGCCCTTGATCATCTCCATCATCATGGCGATCGCCTTGTCGCGCACGATCGGCAGCCACGCGGCTTCCGTCATGTCGAGCAGCTTCTCGCCGTATTCCTTGGCGAGCGCCTCGCCGACCGGCACGAGGTAGTCGCCCGGATAGAGCCCTTCCGGGATCGCGCCGATGTCCTGGCCCAACGCCTCGCGGTAGCGCAGGAACGCCGAGCGCGCGAGCACGTCGACCTGGGCGCCGGCGTCGTTGATGTAATATTCGCGGCAGACGTCGAAGCCCGCGAATTGCAGCAGGCTGCACAGCGCGTCGCCGAACACGGCGCCGCGGCAGTGGCCGACATGCATCGGCCCGGTCGGGTTGGCCGAGACGTATTCGACATTGACCTTCTCGGCCTTGCCGATGTCGCTGCGTCCGTACGCAGAGCCGGCCGCCAGCACGGCGCGCAGCGCATCCGCCCAGACCTGCGGCTTCAAGGTCAGGTTGATGAACCCGGGACCTGCGACATCGACGGAGGCCACCAGCGCGTCGGCACGCAGCCGCTCGGCGATCTTGTCGGCGAGTTCGCGCGGCTTGGCCTTGGCGTCCTTGGCGAGCACCATCGCCGCATTGGTCGCCATGTCGCCATGGCTGGCATCACGCGGCGGCTCCACCACGACGCGGGACAGGTCGATGCCCGCGGGCCAGTTGTCCTCGGCTCCGACCGCGGCACAGATCGCGTGCACGCGCGTCAGCATGTCGGCAAAAAGGTGTGGTGAAGCAGTGGTGTCGGCCATGGCAGGGCGCCTAACGCAAATCCGGGGTCGAGTCAAAAAGCCTTTGGTGTTCGATCAGGGCGAAACGGTCGGTCATCCCGGCAATGAAATTGCCGATCCGCCTGTTCCGCGCGCTCGCGGTCTCCTGCACGCTGCCCTCGATCCATTCCGCCGGCAGGTCACCTGGCGATTGCCGGTAGCGCTCGAACAGGTTGCGCACCACCTGCTCGGCCTCCCGCATGACGATCATCACCCGTCGATGACGGTACATCCGCCGGAACAGGAATGCCTTGATCGCCGCCTCCTGCTCGGCCACCTCAGGCGGGAACGCGATCAGCGGCGCATTGTGGCGCCGCACGTCCTGGGCCGATTGCGGCTTGGCGGTCGCGAGGCGCCGGCTCGCCTCGCCGAACACGGCGCTGATGAAATGTGAGATCAGCTCACGCACCAGTTCAGCGCCGCGCCGGACCTCGTCGAGCCCGGGGTAATGGCGGTCGATCTCGGCGATGATCTCTGATGTCAGTGGCATCTCCTTGAGATCGTCGACCGCGAACAGGCCAGCGCGCAGGCCGTCGTCGATATCGTGCGCGTCATAGGCGATGTCGTCGGCGAAGGCCGCGATCTGCGCCTCGAGCGAGGCATAGCTCCAGAGCTCGAGGTCGTAGGTTTTGTTGTAGTCGGCGATCCCGACCGGAAGGCCGCCTTGCAAATAACGGCCGGCCGGCGCGCCGTTGCGTTCGGTCAGCGGGCCGTTGTGCTTGACGATCCCCTCGAGCGATTCCCAGGTCAGGTTCAGGCCGCCGAATTCCGGGTAGCGGTGCTCCAGCGAGGTGACGACCCGCAGCGCCTGCGCATTGTGGTCGAAGCCGCCGTCGGCCTTGAGGCAGTCGTCGAGTGCCCGCTCCCCGGCATGCCCGAACGGCGGATGGCCGAGATCGTGCGCGAGCGCCAGCGTTTCGGTCAGATCCTCGTCGACCCCGAGTTGGCGCGCCAGCGCGCGGGCGATCTGCGCCACCTCCAGCGAATGGGTCAGCCGGGTGCGGTAGTGATCGCCCTCATGGAAGACGAAAACCTGGGTCTTGTGCTTGAGGCGGCGGAACGCCGTAGAGTGGATCACCCGGTCACAGTCGCGCCGGAACGGGCTGCGGGTCCGGCTCGGCGGCTCCGCGACAAGCCGGCCCCGGCTACGGTCGGGGTCGCAGGCATAAGGCGCGCGGGGGGCAGCCATTCCGACCGACACAGTATTTTAGTCCTTATCCATTTGATTCCATGGTCCGACGCACTTAACTATGACTGAGGCGGCTGACCAAATGAATTGGGCATGACGCCGGGCATGATCCGATCCGGTCATACCCAGAATAGGTTTCGGAGACCGATATGACTGCTGCCATCACCGTCAGCGAACGGGCCGCCCGCCGGATCGGGCAGATCCTCAGCAAGGAAGGCGAAGGCGCCAAGCTGCGCATTTCGGTCGAGGGCGGCGGCTGCTCCGGTTTCCAGTACAAGTTCGACGTCGAACGCACCCAGGCCGATGACGACCTCGTGATCGAACGCGACAGCGCGGTGGTGCTGATCGATCCCGCCTCGGTCCCGTTCCTGGCGGGCTCAGAAGTCGACTTCGTCGACGACCTGATCGGCGCCTCGTTCCGCGTCGTCAATCCGAACGCCACCGCCTCCTGCGGCTGCGGCACCAGCTTCTCGATCTAACGCCCCACGCCCCCACGCAGTTTCCCGACGCGAGCCGGTAACGGGTTCGCGTGAGAGACTACGCTATTCCGCCGCAACCACCTGCGGCCGCTCGACGTCGCCATCCGCCTCCGCCTGGGGATCGAGCTTGCGCCTCAGCCTGCGGTCGATGCGGTCGAGATAGATGTAGATCACGGGCGTGATGAACAGCGTCAGCAGCTGCGATACGCAGAGGCCGCCGACCACGGCGACACCGAGCGGCTGACGCAGCTCGGCGCCGGCGCCCGCGCCGAGCGCGATCGGCAGCGTGCCGAAGATCGCCGCGAACGTCGTCATCATGATCGGGCGGAAGCGCAGCAGCGCGGCCTCGCGGATCGCGTGCTCGGCGCTGAGACCGACACGGCGGCGCTCCAGCGCGAAGTCGACCATCATGATCGCGTTCTTCTTGACGATGCCGACCAGCATCACGATGCCGATCATCGCGATGACCGACAGCTCCATGCCGAACAGCATCAGCGTCAGGATCGCGCCGATGCCGGCCGACGGCAGGCCGGAGATGATGGTGATCGGGTGGATGAAGCTCTCGTAGAGAATGCCGAGGATCACGAAGGCAGCGAACACCGCGGCGAGGATCAGGACGCCCTGCCCGCGCAGCGAATCCTGGAACACCTGCGCGGTACCGGAGAAGCCGGTCGCGATGGTCGGCGGCAGGTTCGCGGTCTGCTCGAGCTCGGTGATCTTGTCGACCGCGTAGCCGAGCGAATTGCCGGGCGCGAGGTTGAACGAGATCGTCACCGCCGGCTGCTGGCCCTGGTGGTTGATCTGCAGCGGTCCGACCGTCGGCACCAGCCGCGCCACCGCATCGAGCGGAATGGTCTGGCCGTTCGCGGTCTTCATGTAGAGCTTTGACAGATCGGACGGATCCACCCGGAACTGCGGCTGCACCTCCAGGATGATCTGGTAGTCGTTCGACGGCATGTAGATGGTGCCGACCTGCCGCGCGCCATAGGCGTTGTAGAGCTGGTTGCGGACCTGATCGACGGTGACGCCGTAGACCGCCGCCTTCTCGCGGTCGATGTCGACCGTCATCTGCGGGTTCTTGATGTAGAGGTCGGTGGTGACGTCGAGGAGCCCTGCGATCTTCTCGATCTTGTCGCGCATGTCAGGCGCGAGGCGGTACAGCGCCTCGGTATCGCCGCTCTGCATCACATACTGATACTGGCTCTTGGAAATCCGCCCGCCGATGTTGAGGTTCTGGATGCTCTGGAAGAACGCCTGCATGCCCGGGATCTCGCGGGCCTTCTGGCGGAGACGGCCGACCACGACGGCGGCGCTGTCGCGTATCTTCTGCGGCTTCAGCGCGATGAACAGCCGGCCGTAATTCGCGGTCGGATTCGGACCACCGGAGCCAACCGTGGAATTGATGTACTCGATCGCCGGATCGGTCCGCAGCACCTCGACCAGCGCCTGCTGACGTACCTTCATCGCCTCGAACGAGGTGTCGGTCGCGGCCTCGGTCACGCCGATCAGGAAGCCGGTATCCTCCTGCGGAAAGAAGCCCTTCGGCACGATCATGTAGAGGTAGATGGTGCCGCCGAGCGTCGCGAGCGTCACCACCAGCATCAGCGCTTTCTTGGCCAGCACCCAGTCCAGCGCCCATTCATAGGCGCGCAGCCAGGCCTCGAACATCGCCTCGAATGCCCGCAGCACGATGTTCGGCCGCTTGGCCGCATCATGCGCGCGCAGCACGCGGGCGCACAGCATCGGCGTCAGCGTGAGCGACACGAAGCCGGAGACGATGATCGAGACCGAGATCGTGACCGCGAATTCGCGGAACACGCGGCCGACGATGCCGCCCATCAAGAGC
Source organism: Bradyrhizobium sp. INPA03-11B (assembly GCF_040446015.1). Classification (NCBI taxonomy): domain Bacteria; kingdom Pseudomonadati; phylum Pseudomonadota; class Alphaproteobacteria; order Hyphomicrobiales; family Nitrobacteraceae; genus Bradyrhizobium; species Bradyrhizobium sp. INPA03-11B. The sequence continues at coordinate 36,078 of NZ_JASGSR010000020.1, read as the reverse complement.
ACCGGGATGAACACGGCGATCAGCGAGAAGGTGATCGAGATGATGGTGAAGCCGATCTCGCGGGCGCCCTTCAGCGCCGCCTCGAACGGCTTCATGCCGTGCTCGATATGGCGGACGATGTTCTCCAGCATGACGATGGCATCATCGACCACGAAGCCCACCGAGAGCGTCAGCGCCAGCAGCGTCATGTTGTTGATCGAGTAATCCAGCGCGTACATCACAGCGCAGGTGCCGAACAGCGAGATCGGCACCGCCAGCGCCGGGATAAAGGTCGCCGACGCCGAGCGCAGGAACAGGAAGATCACGAGGATCACGAGCGCGATCGCGATCAGCAGGGTTTCCTCGACGTCGCTGACCGCCTGCCGGATCGAGACCGAACGGTCCATCATGACCTGCATGGTCACCGAGGGCGGAATCGCGGCGCGCAGCGACGGCAGTTTTGCAAGGACGGCGTCGACGACGGCCACGGTATTGGCGTCGGGCTGCTTCTGGATCGCGAGCACGATCGCGCGCTCGTCGTTCATCCAGGTCGCGATCTTGTCGTTCTCGACGCTGTCATAGACCTTGGCGATCTCGTCGAGGCGGACCGGCGAGCCGTTGCGCCAGGCGACATAGATCTGGCGGTAGTCGGCAGCCTTGTCCATCTGGCCGGAGGCCTGCAATGCAACGTCCTGCTTCGGACCGTTCAGCGTGCCGACCGGCGTCGAGGAATTGGCGCGCGACACCGCGGCACGGATATCCTCCATCGAGACTCCGCGGGCGGCAGCGGCTTCCGGATCGGCCTGGACGCGGATCGCAAATTTCTGCGCGCCGTAGATCAGGACCTGCGCGACGCCCGGCAATTGCGACAGCGCCTGCCCGATCGTGATGTCGCCATATTCATTGACCGCCGACAGCGGCAGCGTCGCCGATCCCAGCGAGACGAACAGTACCGGGAAATCCGCCGGGTTCACCTTCCGGAAGCTCGGCGGAATCGTCATCTCGATCGGCAGCCGGCGCTGCGCGATCGTCAATGCCGTCTGCACGTCGAGCGCGGCGGCATCGATGCTGCGGTTGAGGTCGAACTGGATGGTGATGACGCTCGTGCCCTGCGAGGAGTTCGAGTTCATCGAGGAGATGCCGGCGATGGTCGAGAGCTGGCGCTCGATGATGCCGGCAACCGATGCCGCCATGGTGTCGGCGCTGGCGCCGGGCAGCGTCGCCGTGACCGCGATGGTCGGGAAGTCGACCTTCGGCAGCGCCGAGACCGGCAGCAGGCGGAAGCCGAACACGCCGAATGCGATGATCGACGCCGTGATCAGCGTCGTCATGACCGGACGGCGGATGCAGAGCTCGGACAGCGTCATCGGTCAGGCTCCGGCCTTACGCGCCCGCAGCTCGACCCGCGATCCCTCCGACAGCAGCAGCTGGCCGTCGACGACGACGCTTTCATCGCCCGCCAAACCGTCCGAGATCACCGATGAGCCCTGGAAGGTGCGATCGACCTTGACCGGCTGGACCTTGGCGACGCCGTCCCTGACGACGAAGACGAAATTGCCGTTCTGGCTGCGCTGGACCGCGACCGTCGGCACCACGACGGCGTCCTCGCTGCGGATGATCAGCTTGGTCTGCACGATGGTGCCGGGCCACAGCGTCTCGCTGGCATTGTTCATGATGCCGCGCACGGTCACCATGCCGGTGGTCGCATCGACGGCGTTCTCGACCATCGCGACCTTGCCGCTCTCGGAGCGCTGGTGGCCGGGAATGGTTGCGATCACCTTTGAATCGCCCTTCCCCATGGCGTCGCGCAAATCGACCAGCGCACGCTGCGGGATCGCGAAGGTGACATAGACCGGCGCCATCTGGTTGATGACCGCGAGCGGCTGGGTGTCGGCGGGACGGACGAAGTTCCCGACCTTGACGTTGGCGGCGCTGATCCGCCCCGAGAACGGCGCTCGGATGACAGTGTAGCTTTTCTGGACGCGGAGATTTTCCAGCGCGAACTGGTCGGCCTTGATGGTGCCGATCAGGACGTCGGACTGGGTCTTGGCATTGTCGAGGTTGACCTGGGTGGTCGCGCCCTTGCCGACCAGCTCGGTGTAGCGGCGCAAGTCGCGCTGCGCGCCCTCGAGCTGGGCCTGGTCGCGGGCCAAGACGCCCTCGGCCTGCTCGATCTGGGCATCGATCTGCCGCGCGTCGAGCATGAACAGCAGGTCGCCTTCATTGACCCTGGCGCCGTCCTCGAAATGGACCGAGACGATGGTGGTCTCCAGCCGCGACTTCAGCGCCACGCTGGAGATCGGCGTGACCTGTCCGATCGCATCGACATCGACCGGAACCGATTTGCGTTCCGCCTTGGCGAGGTCCACCGAGACGACCCGCGGCCGCGGGGTCCCGTGTGCAGTGGCGGCACCGCCACTCATCCATGAAGCGCGGGTCATGTAAGCCGCCCCGGCCGCAATGCCGAGAACAGCGACAGTCAGAACCAAACTGCGTTTTTTCATAAGTTTTGCACGTGCGCCGCCCGCTCCCCTTGAGGGCCGGGACGCTTCGCAACTCCCCCGTCGGCAATTGTTACGCCTTGTTTCTGGAGAGGGTTAGCACAGCAGGGCTGCGCATGGTATGCCACCAAAGTGAAAAACTGCGCCGCGTCGAGCGCTGCGAATCGCTGCCTTATGTCCACCTCCGTCCTGATCTGCAGCTGGGAAGACGCCCGCGAACGCGCCGGCGCCATCCGTTACAATGTCTTTGTCGAAGAACAGGGCGTGCCGGTCGAACTGGAGTGGGACGACATGGACGCGTCGAGCTGGCATGCGCTGGCATTGGCCGAGGACGGCACCGCCGTGGCGACAGGCCGGCTGCTCCCCGACGGCCATATCGGCCGCATGGCCGTGCTCAAAATGGCACGCGGCACGGGCGTTGGCGCCCGGGTGCTGGAGGCGCTGATGGCCAAGGCGGCCGAACTCGGCTATCCCGAACTGATCCTCAACGCGCAGACGCACGCGGAGCCGTTCTATGCGCGCGCCGGGTTCGAACGGTGCGGCGACGAGTTCGAGGAAGCCGGCATCCCACACATCGAGATGCGGAAACGCTTGGACCAGGCGGAGCGCTTGCCGACGCGCCGCGTCAAATAGAGGACTTCCGATGACTGTTCGCATCGCCACCTGGAACGTCAACTCGGTCCGGCAACGGATCGAGCTGCTGGTCGCCTGGCTGAAGGAGTGCTCTCCGGACATCGTCTGCCTGCAGGAGATCAAATGCGTCGATGACGCGTTTCCCCGGCTCGAGGTCGAGGCGCTCGGGTATAATGTCGTCACCCACGGGCAGAAGACCTTCAACGGCGTCGCGCTGCTCTCCAAGCTGCCGTTCGACGAGACCAAATCCGGCCTAGCCGGTGACGACGAGGATGCCCATGCCCGCTTCCTCGAAGGCGTCGTCACGCTGAAGCAGGGCGTGGTGCGGGTCGCGTGCCTTTATCTGCCCAACGGCAACCCCGCTAATACCGACAAATATCCCTACAAGCTCAAATGGATGTCGCGGCTTCTTGAGTACGCGAAGGAACGGCTTAAGGCCGAGGAGCCGCTGATCCTGGCCGGCGACTACAACGTCATCCCGGCGGCCCGCGACGTCTACAATCCGGCCGCCTGGACCGACGACGCCCTGTTCCGGCCTCAGACCCGGGAGGCCTTCCAGTCGCTGCTCGGCCTCGGCCTGACCGATGCGCTGCGTGCGGTCAATGACGAGCCCGGCCAGTACACTTTCTGGGACTATCAGGCCGGCGCCTGGCAGAAGAACTGGGGCCTGCGGATCGACCATCTGCTGATGTCGCCGCAGGCCAGCGATCGGCTGATCGATGTCGGTATCGACAGCTATGTCCGCGCCTGGGAGAAGCCGTCCGACCATGTCCCGGTCTGGGCCGATCTCGATTTCGAGACCGCCTGAGCCCCAGGCAAGCCCCGAAGGCCGCCCGCGATATCAGTCGCGGCGGCCTCTAATCGCGACGACCTTGCACCCAGTGCTCGAGCATCTGCAGCGCCATCGCACGGTCGTCTTCCGACGCCTTGGCGATCGCCCGGTTGTAGCTTTCCTTGATCCAGGCCTCGTCGGGCGTTGCGCTGTCACGCGCCAGGGTCAGCCACATCAGGCCGCGCGCCCGCTGCGGCGGCAGCCGGTCGCCGTTGAATAGCATCTGGCCGAGCAGCGCCTGCGCCTGATGCTGGCCCTTCTGGGCGGCGAGCCCGAGCCAGCGCGCGCCATAGCGGAAATCGTCCCGCGAGGCGTCGGGCGTCTTCAGGTACAGCCGGGCAAGGTCGTACTGGGCGTCGGCGTTACCGAAATAGGACGCCGCATAGGAGAACATCTCCCGCGCCCGCTCGGTGTCCGCCTTCACCTTGGAATTGGGAATGCCGCTCAGATAATAGCGGCCGAGCGCCACGAAGGCGTTGGCCACGATCGAGGCCTGCGGCGCCGACGGGGAATCCTCGGCATGCGCATTGGCGATCCGGCTGAAATACTCGAAGGCGCGCATGTCGTCCTGGATCACGCCGTCGCCCTCGGCGTACATCTTGCCGAGCTTCCACTGCGCCACGGGATGGCCGCCCTCGGCCTGATACTGCAGAGTGCTGAACGAGGAGGTCGGCGCGGTCGCGGTCGGTGCGACCGGGCTCGCAGCCCGCTTCAGCGCGGCGGCCGTCCCCGGCTGCGGGGAAACCACCGGAAGAACGGTATCCTGGGGGCTTACCGGGGCTCCGTCGAATCCGAATCCAGGGCCCGCCACCGGAATGGCCCCTAACGCAAACGCAAAAATCGTACGCTTAAACGTCCGCATAACACTGTTTCTCGTGCGCGCCACCCGGATGGGTGACTGCGCCATCCACCGCCGGCCCCACTTGCTCGGCGTACTTCCACAGCGCACCAGATGTGTGGTTAGTCGCGCGAGGGGCCCATTTGGTCTTACGATTTGCGAGCTCGGCGTCGCTCAATTTTACGTCAAGTGCGCCGGCGACCGCATCGATCTCGATGATGTCGCCGTCCTGCAATAACCCGATCGGCCCGCCGACGGCCGCTTCAGGTCCAATATGTCCGATGCAGAAGCCACGGGTGGCGCCGGAGAACCGGCCATCGGTGATCAGGGCAACCTTGCCCCCCATCCCCTGCCCGGTCAGCGCCGCCGTGGTCGCCAGCATCTCCCGCATCCCGGGACCGCCCTTCGGCCCCTCGTAGCGGATCACAATCACTTCGCCTTCCTTATAGGTGCGCTTCTGCACCGCCTCGAAGGCGTCTTCCTCGCGGTCGAAGCACCGGGCCGGACCGGTAAACTTCAGGTTGGACATGCCCGCGACCTTCACGATCGCACCCTCCGGAGCGAGATTACCCTTCAGACCGACAACGCCACCTGTCACGGTGATAGGTTTGTCGGCCGGCCGCACCACATCCTGGTGCGGATTCCATTTCACGCTTTTGAGGTTTTCGGCGATCGTTCGGCCAGTGACGGTCAGGCAATTCCCGTGCAGGTGGCCATTGTCGAGCAGCGTCTTCATCAGCAGCGGAATGCCACCTACTTCAAACATGTCTTTGGCAACATAACGGCCGCCCGGCTTCAAATCCGCGACGTAAGGAGTCTTTTTGAAGATTTCGGCAACGTCGAACAAATTGAATTTAATGCCGCACTCATGGGCGATCGCCGGCAGGTGCAGCGCAGCATTGGTCGAGCCGCCCGAGGCCGCAACCACAGCCGCAGCATTCTCAAGGGCTTCGCGGGTAACGATGTCGCGCGGCCGGATGTTTTTCTGGATCAGCTCCATCACCTTCTCGCCGGCGGCGGCGCAGAAGGAGTCGCGGATCTCGTAGGGCGCCGGCGCCCCGGCCGAATACGGCAGCGCGAGGCCAATCGCCTCGGACACGGTCGCCATGGTGTTGGCGGTGAACTGGGCGCCGCAGGCGCCAGCCGACGGGCACGCCACCCGCTCGATCTCGTCGAGGTCCTCGTCCGACATGGCGCCGACCGAATGCTTGCCGACCGCCTCGAACATGTCCTGCACGGTAACCGGTTGCCCGCGGAAGTTGCCGGGCAGGATCGAGCCGCCATAGATGAAGATCGAGGGCACGTTGAGCCGGACCATCGCCATCATCATGCCCGGCAGCGACTTGTCGCAGCCGGCGAGCCCGACCAGCGCGTCATAGGCGTGGCCGCGGACGGTGAGCTCGACCGAATCGGCGATGCATTCGCGCGACGGCAGCGACGAGCGCATGCCGTCATGGCCCATCGCGATGCCGTCGGTCACGGTGATGGTGCAGAACTCGCGCGGCGTGCCGCCGGCGGAAGCCACGCCCTTCTTCACTGCCTGCGCCTGGCGCATCAGCGAAATGTTGCAGGGGGCCGCTTCATTCCAACATGAAGCAACGCCGACAAACGGTTGATGAATCTGGGCTGTCGTCAGCCCCATCGCGTAGAGATAGGAACGATGCGGCGCGCGCTGGGGCCCTTCCGTCACGTGACGGCTCGGCAGCCTGCTCTTGATGTTCGTCTTGACGTCCATCGCGACCCTGTTCCGACGCTCTTTTCCTGCGCTCTTTCCTCCATCAACGCCGGAACCCGAAAAAATGTCCCGTCGTCGGAGCGCTGGCTATTCAGCTAGGTGAATATCCTTTCATGGGAGGGTGTGGCTAAAAAGCGGCGCGACTACGGATGGGCTGCTTTTAGGATTAAATGTTCAGGTGTCGTTGCAAAAACGCAACAATCGTGGCCGCCGCGCAACCATGTATTACCAGTCCTTATGGGAACCTGACAGGCGCCTGACAAAGCAGTCTTTAAGTTGCGGCATCTGAATTAATTTCGCTCTAGTTGTGAGCCGACCGATGAGAACGGGACGCGTGGCGCTTCGCCTACTCCGCTGCCAGCTTCGGTGGCGCCGGAGGCGCCCAGCACTCGACACGATTTCGGCCACGCTCCTTGGCCTGGTACAGCGCCGCATCGGCGGCCCTCATCAGGGCTTCTATCCCGGGCATGCTCGTGAAGGCCTCGGCAACGCCGATGCTCACCGTGAGCGACACCGGACGATCATCCGCGCCCAGGGTCAACGCTTCCGCCCGCTTGCGAATGCGCTCGGCGACCGTGCGGGCGCGCGACAACGTCGTTTCCGGCAAGAGGACGGCAAACTCCTCGCCTCCGACGCGGCCCACAACGTCGGACTTGCGTTTCCCGCGAATGCAAATCTCGGCAACGGCCTTGATCGCCTCGTCGCCGACCGCATGGCCGAACCGGTCGTTGATGCTCTTGAAGTGATCGATATCGACCATCAAGACGGATACGGAACGGTAGTAGCGCTGAAACCGGCTCCACTCTGCATCCAACGTGGTCAGGAAGTGCCTGCGGTTGAACAGGCCGGTGAGCGGATCGGTGGTCGCGAGCACCTCGAGCTGTTGCGCGTTGCGTACGAGATCGGTGACGTCGACAAAGGTCAGCATCCGACCGCCGTTTGCCATCGTCGAGCAATGGACCCTGATGTTGCGGCCGTCCGGCGTCTGCACGTCGCGCTTGTGATCGCCGGCCTTGATCTCCGCGATCCGCTTCGCCGGAAAGGCTTTGACCTGCTCCGGCGTCGCGCCGGTCGGGACTGCGCGGCGATTGCGCGTGATAAGCGTGACGTAAGCCGGATGCCGCGCGACCTCCTCCTCGCTCACCTCCCAGAAATCCCGCATTCTCCGGTTGAGGAAGATCGCATTGAGATCACCATCGAGCAGCACGACACCGTCCTCAACATTCTCAAGCGCACCGGTCAGCACCTTCAGCTTGTCGGACGCGCGCACGATGTCGGTCACGGGCGTATAGCTCACCATCCGTCCGCCGTCGGGCAGCGGCGTGCACTGACACCGAACCACATCGCCGTTGCTGCGCCTGAGATCGATCGGGTTTGCGTCCCCGACGCTCACAAGACGGACGCGCTCGGCAACATAGGCCTGGAGCTGCTCGGCCGGCAGCTCATAGGCCATGATCTTGCAGCCGTGATGCATCAGATCGGTGAAGCTGGGGTTGCGGTCGGCAACCGCGTCGGGGAGCGCCCACATGTTCCGGAACGCGCGGTTGATGAACTGGGCTTTCAGCTCTGCGTCCAGGAGCAGGATGCCGACCGGGATCTGATCGAGCGCCGCCCGCAGCGCCAGCATGTGCCCGCGCAGGATATCGCCGCTGCGCCGCTCGGGAATGGCGGCCGGCGCGGGAGCGGCAGGAACTGCAGGCGCCGGCGCCGCGGCACTTGCCCGCTGCTCCTCAAAGGCAAGGCCGAGCTGCCGGTCCGACTGCCACAGCCGTTTGCACGGCCTCACCTGGTTGGTGCCGACAAGCAGCAGTTGGACGTGGTCGGGAATGCCGATCGTGGCTTCGAGTTCCACCGTCGCGCCCGCATCGGTGAGCTGCCGGACCGTGCAGTCGAACGCGGACCGCCCGAAATTGAAGACGATCTTCCCGGCCAAGAAAGTTCGGCCGCGAGAAGCTGACACCTGTCCGGACATGGCTGGAACCTACCTGGAGCAATTGCGAGCCCGCTCACATCAGCACTTTTGAGTCACCAAGCCATGAACGCTATCGGGGGATTTTGAATCGGCAACCGACGACGAGGATTGCGTGCGCTGCACTGCAAAACGAGTTCCATTTGGTGGCCCGCCCCCCGGTGCCCCCCTTCATCTGACCGCGCGTTGCGCTACCCCGTTCGGCGAGCCATCAGGCGCGCAAGTGTGCGCCGGAAAGTCGACGGGATCTGTGAAGCGCAACGATCGTCAATCGATCCGAACGACCATCTTCCCGAGCGCCGAGCGCGTCGTCATCGCCGCGAATGCTCCACGAAAATCCTCAAAGGCAAAAATCCTGCCCACCACGGGAACAAGTGTCTTGTTGCTCAGCCAGGTGAACAGTTGCGCAATCACCCGCTCCCGCACCTCAGGCTCACGACGGCCAATCTGGGCCAGGTCGACGCCCAAAAGTGCACCTCCTTTTAGAAGAGGCAAATTGAACTTCAGCGCCGGGATGTTTCCCGACGCGAAGCCGATCACGAGGTGCCGGCCATTCCAGGCAATCGAGCGAAACGCCTGCAGGCTCAACTCGCCCCCGACCGGATCATAGATGACGTCTGCGCCATGACTTCCCGTAAGTCTTTTGAGTTCGTCTCGCCATCCCTCATGCGTGTAGTCCAAGCCTGCATCCGCACCACATTCGATCGCAAACTGGCGCTTCTCTTCAGTCGAGGCCGCCGCAATGACGCGTGCACCCAGCAACTTTCCGAGCTGCACGGCGGCTATTCCAACGCCGCCTGCAGCGCCCAAGACCAGGAGTGTCTCGCCGCTGCGCAGCTTTCCTCGTGCGCTGAGCGCGTAAAGCGCCGTGAGGTAGTTGGCGAAGAACGAGGCGCCCATCTCGGGCGTGACGCCATCCGGCGTCATGAACAGGTCGGCAGCCGAGGCGCAGATATACTCGGCGAGACTGCCGTTTCTGACCATCCCTATCACCGGCGTGCCCGGCGCGAATCCCTCGATATCTGAAGCCACTGCATCGACGACACCCGCAAATTCCGAGCCCGGCGTAAACGGCAAGGGGTCCTTGGTCTGGTAGAGGCCCTGCACTTTCAGGCCATCCACGAAGCCGACGGCGGCTGCCTGGACCCGAACGCGAACCATCCCCGAAGACAATTCCGGCTTGGCCACGTTCTTGATCGCGATGTTTTCAATGCGATCGTAATCCTCGACGACAACTGCCTTCATGACCCCTCTTGGTAGCTCAAGCCCGGCGAGACGTCTCGCAGCGGCTGGTCGAAACAGACTTCTGTCGCAGCGCGCTATTCCGGCAACAGCATCCATCGCCTGCCTTCAAACTTCATCAGGCGAACCTTCTTGATCAACCGATAATCGGTCTTGCTGGTCTCGAGCGTGATCCCGGGAAGCAGCATTGGAACACGAAAGTTGACGCTCGCAGCACTCGCCATGATGCCCTTTCGGGTCAGATCCCGGCCGGCCGCTTCCAGAATCTTCACAAGGCACCAAGCCTGCGCGTAAGCGTAGACATTCAGGTAATCGTTCACGTCGCCCTGCGGATGGTATTTCGACATCCAGGCGCGCCAATCCTTCATCTCCGTATCGTCCGCCCACTGCGGATCACTCGCGTCCTTGAGATACGCCGAACTGACGACGCCTTGCGCCGCCTCATAGCCCGCCGGTTCGAGGACGCCGGCAACGCTGCTTGCGGTCTGGGCGACGAACGTGGCGGGCTTCCAGCCAAGCTCGTGGATTCCTCTTATGATCTGGGCGCCAAACTTGGGCGTCGCGTGAAAGAAGAAGGCCGTCGCTTCGGACGATTTCAATTTCGCCAACTGAGAGGTGACCGTCGGCTCCGATGTATCGTACGTCGCTTCACCGGCAAGCAGCGACACCTTGTCGCCAAGGCCGGCCTTGAATCCCGTGGCGTAGTCCCTTCCCGAATCGTCGTTCGCGTACATGAGCGCGATCTTGGCGCCCGGCTTGTCTGCAAGGATGCGCTTCGCATAAGTAGACGCTTCGTCGAAATAGTTCGGCTGCCACGGCATGGTCCAGGGATATTGGGCAGGGTCCGTGAGATTGGTTGCCCCCGCGGCAAGAAGGAGATGGGGCACGCCTTTCGCATTCAGATACTTGCGTATCGCAAGGTTCGTGGGCGTACCCAGGCTGCCGAAGATCAGCGCCACCTCGTCCTGCTCAACGAGCTTCCTGGTCTGCTCGACCGTCTTCGGTGGGCTATAGGCATCATCAAGGCAGAGGAGCTCGATCTTTCGGCCGTTCACTCCGCCGCGGTCGTTTATCATCGAGAAGAAGGCTTCGTGAGCCCGTCCAACGACGCCATAGGCAGATGCCGGACCTGAGAACGGTACGGTTTCGCCGATCTTGATTTCCTGCGCCGTGATCCCCGGCATCTCCTCGGCTGCGAAGCCCGTTCTCGTGGTCGCAGCAGCCAGCAAGCCGGCGAGAGCATCCCGCCGCGTCAGCTTGATCATGATGGTGTTTCCTTGCTCCAGTAGGCTTTTCTTATTGCCCGAACACAGTCCCAGTTTGACGCATCGATCAGCGCCGGTTCTGGAGACGCTTGTGCTCCACCCGTCCCCGCCTCAGGTTTGCTCCGGAAATCAACGTACTATAGGTTGCGAAGGAGCACTCCTTGGGAGGCAAAGATTTCAGTTATCGGTTTTTTCGATGAGTGGTCCCAATCTGCAGAACGTCGCAACATTTCTCAAAGTGGTGGATTTGGGCGGGTTCGCGTCGGCTGCACGGGAGCTTGGTGTCACGCAATCGACCGTGAGCCGGCGCGTAGCCGATCTTGAGCAGCATCTGGCGTGCAAGCTGCTTGAACGTACGACAAGGCGATTGTCTCTTACCGAGGCGGGCGCTCGCTACTGCGAGTCTGTTCGTGCGCTGGTGACAGGTCTTGCGGCGGCCGATGCCGACCTCAACGACGATCACGGTCACGCCCAAGGTTCGCTTCGGGTCACGGCTCCTCTCGGATACGGGCGCACATGTGTTCTGCCGGCTCTCGCCCAATTCTCGGAACTGCATCCTCAGGTGCATTTGCAAATCGACTTCTTCGATCGCTACGCGGACCTGTTCAAGGATGGCTATGATTTCGCGATCAGGTTAGCCGAGCCGCAGGTGACCGGGCTTGATGCCAGGTCAGTGGGCTGGATCAAGCCGTTTTTATGCGCAACTCCGACGTTTCTGAATTCACGACCCATCAAGAAAATCGAAGACCTCGAGTCGGATCGTTGCCTCGTACAGCGCACCTACGCGCCGCGAACGGTATGGTCGGTACGGCACGCCGGGGTTTCAAAGCATCTGCAGATCAAGCCGCGCATGGTGCTGAGCGACATCTACGCAATCCATGATATGGCCCTCGCGGGGGTAGGCGCGGCTATCCTCCCGGATTTTCTTGTCACGGAAAATCTGAACCAGGGTCGATTGTCGCTGGTATCGCCGGATATCGCCTTGGATCCCGTCCCGATCTTTCTGGTGTGGCCGAGCTACAAGGCTAATTTGCCTCGGGTCAGGGCATTGCGGGAGTTTCTCGAGCAGGCACTTCGAACTGAACCGTAAACCGCTGGCAGTTCGTAGGACAGATGAAACGCTGCCATGTCCATCAATGCGCGCGGAGACAGGATGGGGATCGCTTCCGCCTTCGCTGTTCGAGCTACGGCGGACAAATCGCTCCACCCATCCTGCGGCTACAGTTCCATCCCCCATCAATCGGTCAATGTCGCTGTCGGGAAGAATTTAGTTCTATCGTATAATTATGCTACGCTAGACGCAGCCGGAGGAGTAGCGTCGCAACTCCCTCAGTAACAGTCAGGGAAACGCCCGCCATGTCTGCTCTCCAAGCGAAGCTGGAACGTTTTGAGACCCTCGCCAACGAATGCGAGCTGATCGCGAGCAGGACGCTGGATGGGAGCAACCGCGAACTATACCAGCGGCTAGGCGGGCATTATCGCGAGCTGGCGACCGATATGAGGACCATGATTGCGACCATCGACGCAGCGGCGGCGTAAGAAAAAGGGCCGCTCGAAACAACAAGCGGCCCAAGTCTAGGGAGGAAACGCCCTCAAGGAGGGCGGCGATAGCGCAAGGCGCTACCGCACCCTGCCCATATGGGGTGAGAGTTCGGCTTCGGGAGCCCGGACTACGCAAGCCAGGGGCGCGACTTGTGCGCCTTGAATCTGGGCTTCCCAGCGCATAGCTCTGAATGCGACCGCTGGAGACTGCGACCGCCTGGAGACAACGAGCACTTCGCGGGTAGCACGCAGCGATACCCACCCCAAAATCTACGACGCGCCGAGCCGCTTTCGCTTCGCGTTCAGCGCCGAGGCGACGCGGCTCACCGGCGGGCGGCCGAGCAAGGTGGCGACCTCGTTCGTCGTCGCCAGCAACCTGTCCATGTCCACGCCGGTTTTCACGCCCATGCCCTCGAGCATGTAGACGACGTCCTCCGTCGCGACATTGCCGGTGGCGCCAGGGGCGTAGGGGCAGCCGCCGAGGCCGCCGGCAGCGGCATCGATGACGCGGACGCCCTCTTCCATGCCGGCGTAGAGGTTGGCCAGCGCCTGGCCATAGGTGTCGTGGAAATGCATCGCAAGGTTGGCGACCGGAAGCTCCGCGCCGACCGCGCGCAGCATCTCCCTGGCCTTGAGCGGCGTACCGACGCCGATGGTGTCGCCGAGCGAGATTTCGTAGCAGCCGAGATCCCACAGCGTCATCGCGAGATCGGCGACCGCCTTCGGCTTGATCTCGCCGTCGAACGGACAGCCGAGCACGCAGGAAATATAGCCGCGCACCTTGACGCCATCGGCCTTGGCGCGCGCCAGCACCGGCTTGAAGCGCTCGATCGACTCCGCGATCGAGCAATTGATGTTGGCGCGCGAAAAGCCTTCGGAAGCCGCCGCGAACACCGAGACCACCTTGGCGCCGGCCGCACGCGCTGCGTCATAGCCCTTCTCGTTCGGCACCAGCACATGGAATTCGGCGTCCTTGATATGGCCGACACCGCGCAGCACCTCATCGGAGCTCGCCATCTGCGGAATCGCTTTCGGCGAGACGAAGGCGCCGACTTCGACGGTGTTGAGCCCTGCCGCCACCAGCGCCTCGACGAAGGCGATGCGCGCCTCGACGCTGACCGGCGTCTTCTCGTTTTGCAGGCCGTCGCGCGGCCCCATCTCGACGATGCGGATCTGATCGCTCATGACGCGGCCTGAGGTTCGACCTCAGCAAGCTCGACGCCCTCGCCGACGATGTCGCCGACCTTGCATTTCAGCTTCTTCAGCACACCGGCATACGGCGCGCGCAAGGTCTGCTCCATCTTCATCACTTCGAGCGTGAGGATCGGCGCACCCTTCTCCAAGGTCGCGCCCTCCTCGGCCAGCAGCGCGACCACGGTGCCCGGCAACGGCGCGACGATCTTGTCCTCGCCGACCTGCTCTTCGCTCTCGCCGCCGAACGGATCGACCCAGTGCAGGTCGAAGCGACCGTTGCGGGTGCGCAGGTAAAGCTCGTGGCCCTCGATGACCGAGGCGACGCGCGACTTGAGGCCGTTGAGCGTCAGGTCGAAGCCATCCTCGCCGGCCGACGAGATTGCAAAGGTGAGCTCGCGCCCGCCGACCGATAGCGTCGACGGGCCGTTGCCATAATGCAGCGTGATGGTTTGCGGCGGCTCATGGCCTTGCCGCAACGAGAACACCCGCTGGCGGCGGCCGACCGGCATCCAGCCGAACGCCTGCCAGGGCGAATTCGCCTCGCGCCTCGCCGCCATCTGCTCGTCATTGACGATCGCAGCCACTGCCGCGCAGAGCTCGAACTCGCCGGCGGCGCCGGTGCCGGCCGTCAGGTTCTTCAGCTCGCGCTCGATGAAGCCGGTATCGATCGCATTGGTGCGGGTCGCCGGATGCGTCACCAGCGCCGACAGGAACGGAATGTTGGTGACGATGCCGCGGACGTCGGTCTGCTCCAGCCCGCGATTGAGCCTCTCGATCGCGCCTTCGCGCGTCGGCGCCCAGGCGATCACCTTGGCGAGCATCGCGTCGTAGTATGGCGAGACGTTATCGCCGCTGCGATAGCCGGCATCGATGCGCAGGCCGTCGCCGTCCGGCGGCGTCCGCCAGGTCTTGATGCGGCCCACCGAAGGCATGAAGTTCTTCTGCGGATTTTCCGCGTAGACGCGCGCCTCGATGGCATGCCCGTTCAGCTTGATCTCATTCTGCTTCAGCGGCAACGCCTCGCCGAACGCGACGCGCAGCTGCCATTCCACGAGATCGACGCCAGTGATCAACTCGGTGACGGGATGCTCGACCTGCAAACGGGTGTTCATCTCGATGAAGAACACGTCCTTGCCGTCGGAGACGAACTCGATGGTGCCGGCGCCGACATAGTTGACCGCACCGGCGGCCTTGCGAGCGGCCTCGCAGACCGTCTCGCGTTGCGCGGCGTTGAGGGTCGGCGACGGCGCCTCTTCGATCACCTTCTGGTGACGCCGTTGCAGCGTGCATTCGCGCTCCCACAGCGAGAGCAGATTGCCATGGCTGTCGCCGATGATCTGCACCTCGATGTGGCGTGGGTTCTGGACGTATTTCTCGATCAGCATGCGGTCGTCGCCGAACGCCGCCTTGGCCTCGCGCTTGGCGCTGGTGATCGCGGCCGTGAGTTCGGCCGCCGAATTGACCACGCGCATGCCGCGGCCGCCGCCGCCGGCCGACGCTTTCACCAGCACCGGGAAGCCGATCCGGTTCGCGGCCTCGGCCAAAATCGCCTCGTCCTGCGCCTCGCCGTGATAGCCGGGCACCAGCGGTACGCCGGCCTTCTCCATCAGCGCCTTGGAGCCGGACTTCGAGCCCATCGCCGTCATCATCCCGGCGGTCGGGCCGACGAACACCAAACCACCGTCGAGGCAGGCCTGCGCGAACTCGGCATTCTCCGACAGGAAGCCGTAGCCGGGATGCACCGCCTCCGCGCCGGTCTCCTTGGCCGCCGCGATGACGCGCTCGATATTGAGATAGCTGTCGCGCGCTCGCGCAGGACCGAGCAGCACGGCCTCATCGGCGAGCGCGACATGCATCGCGTCGCGGTCGGCCTCGGAATAAACCGCGACAGTGCGCAGCCCCATGGCGCGCGCCGAGCGGATAACGCGGCAGGCGATCTCGCCACGGTTGGCGATCAGAAGCGTGCGGAAACGCCGGTAGAGTTTTGAGCGGTCCATGATCACATCCTGAACAGGCCGAATTTGGTGGGCTCGATCGGCGCATTGGCGGCGGCCGACAGGCCGAGCCCGAGCACCAGACGCGTGTCGGCGGGATCGATCACGCCGTCATCCCACAGCCGCGCCGTGGCGTAATACGGATTGCCTTGCTTCTCGTATTGCGCGCGGATCGGCTCCCGGAACTTGTCTTCCTCTTCCGCCGACCAGCTCTCGCCCTTGGCCTCGATGCCGTCGCGCCGCACCTGGCTCAGCACCATCGAAGCCTGCTCGCCGCCCATCACCGAGATGCGGGCGTTCGGCCACAGCCAGAGGAAGCGCGGGCTGTAGGCGCGGCCGCACATGCCGTAATTGCCGGCGCCGTAGGAGCCGCCGATCACGACGGTGAATTTCGGCACGCCGGCGGTCGCAACCGCCGTCACCAGCTTGGCGCCGTCGCGCGCGATGCCGCCGGCCTCGTACTTCTTGCCGACCATGAAGCCGGTGATGTTCTGCAGGAACACCAGCGGGATGCCGCGCTGGCAGCACAGCTCGATGAAATGCGCGCCCTTCAGCGAGCTCTCGCTGAACAGGATGCCGTTGTTGGCGATGATGCCGACCGGATAGCCCCAGATATGGGCGAAGCCGCAGATCAGGGTGGTGCCGTAGAGTTTCTTGAACTCGTCGAACTCGGAGCCATCGACGATCCGCGCGATGATGTCGTGCACGTCGAACGGCTTGCGGCCGTCGGCGGAGACCACGCCGTAGACCTCCTCGGCGGGAAACAGCGGTTCCTGCGGCGGGCGCATATTGAGCGCCGCCTTCGCCGGCTGCTTCAGCGTGCCGACGATGCGGCGCGCGATCCCGATCGCGTGCGCATCGTTCTGCGCGTAGTGATCGGTCACGCCCGACTGCCTCGAATGCACATCGGCACCACCGAGCTCTTCGGCGGTGACGACCTCGCCGGTCGCGGCCTTCACCAGCGGCGGGCCGCCGAGGAAGATCGTGCCCTGGTTGCGCACGATGATGCTCTCGTCCGACATCGCCGGCACATAGGCGCCGCCGGCGGTGCAGGAGCCCATCACGATCGCGATCTGCGGGATGCCCTGCGACGACATCTGGGCCTGGTTGTAGAAGATGCGGCCGAAGTGCCGCTCGTCGGGAAAGATCTCGTCCTGCAGCGGCAGGAAGGCGCCGCCGGAATCCACCATGTAGACGCAGGGCAGATTGTTCTGCCGCGCGATGTCCTGCGCGCGCAGATGCTTCTTCACCGTCATCGGGTAATAGGTGCCGCCCTTGATGGTGGCATCGTTGGCGACGATGATGCATTCACGGCCCGCGATGCGCCCGACGCCGGTGATGACGCTCGCCGAATGCACGTCGCCGCCGTACAGGCCATTGGCGGCGAGCGGCGACAGCTCGAGGAACGCGGTGCCGGGATCGACCAGCAGATCGACGCGGTCGCGCGCCAGCATCTTGCCGCGCGAGGTGTGGCGCTTGCGCGAGGTCTCACCGCCGCCGCCGGCGACATGCCTGAGCTTGTCGCGGAGCTCCGCAACCAGGCCTCGCATCACGTCGGCGTTGCGGGCGAATTCAGAAGACGTGGGATCAATCGTCGAATGAAGCGGCATCGGTGTTGCACGTTTCGTTGGAGGAGCCGACGGGATTTGGGGAAGCGGGCCGCCGCGCCGGAGGGCGCGACGGCCGTTGCGAGGCTCAGGCCGTCTTGGCGAACAGCTCGCGGCCGATCAGCATGCGGCGGATCTCGCTGGTGCCGGCGCCGATCTCGTAGAGCTTGGCGTCGCGCAGCAGGCGGCCGGTCGGATAGTCGTTGATATAGCCGTTGCCGCCGAGCAGCTGGATCGCATCCAGCGCGCATTGGGTGGCCTTCTCCGCTGCATAGAGGATGGCGCCGGCGGCGTCCTCGCGCGTGGTCTCGCCGCGGTCGCAAGCCTTTGCCACCGCGTAAACGTAAGCGCGCGAGGCGTTCATCGTGGTGTACATGTCGGCGATCTTGCCCTGCACCAGCTGGAACGAGCCGATCGGCTCGCCGAACTGCTTGCGCTCGTGGACGTAGGGCAGCACCACGTCCATGCAGGCCTGCATGATGCCGATCGGCCCTGCCGCGAGCACCGCGCGCTCATAGTCGAGGCCACTCATCAGCACGTTGACGCCGCGGCCGACCTCGGAGAGCACGTTCTCCTCCGGCACTTCGCAATCCTCGAACACCAGCTCGCAGGTGTCGGAGCCGCGCATGCCGAGCTTGTCGAGCTTCTGCGCGGTGGAGAATCCCTTCATGCCCTTCTCGATGATGAAGGCGGTCATGCCACGTGGGCCGGCGTTGGCATCGGTCTTGGCATAGACCACCAGCGTCTCGGCGTGCGGACCGTTGGTGATCCACATCTTGTTGCCGTTGAGGATGTAGCGGTCGCCCTTCTTGTCAGCCCGCGTCTTCATCGAGACCACATCCGAGCCGGCGCCGGGCTCCGACATCGCGAGCGAGCCGACATGCTCGCCCGAAATCAGCTTCGGCAGATATTTGCGCTTCTGCGCCTCGTTGCCGTTGCGGCGGATCTGGTTGACGCAGAGATTGGAATGCGCGCCGTAGGCCAGTCCGACCGAGGCGGACGCCCGCGAGATCTCTTCGACCGCGACGCAATGCTCGAGATAGCCGAGGCCCGAGCCGCCATACTCCTCCTCAACCGTGATGCCATGCAGGCCGAGCGCGCCGATCTTCGGCCAGAGGTCGCGCGGAAAGCTGTTGGAACGATCGATCTCGGCGGCACGCGGCGCGATCTCGTTGGTCGAGAAATCATGCACCGTCTCGCGGATCGCGTCCGCGGTCTCGCCAAGGTCGAAATTGAAGATTGCCGCCTGGTTCGAGGCCATGATCCCTCCCGTGAGATTCATCCTGCAATTAAACGATCATACGTTTTTTTCTTGGCTTCGCAAGCGACTGTGCTAAGGTTGCTGCATGAAATCCGCAGTTCATTGAATTCACTGGGATTTCATGCGATAAACATACGGTCGTTCGCTTGTTTCCGGCACTCCCTGACAAGCCAACATCCCTCCGAGGCCCCGATGGCACGCACGATCGGCTCACATGGCCCCACGACGCTGGAGGCGATCCGCAAGGCCGGCGTGCGCCTGATCTTCGAGCATGGCTACGAAGCCATGAGCCTGCGCCAGCTTGCCGCCGAGGTCGGCATCCAAGCGGGCTCACTCTACAATCATATCTCAACCAAACAGGACCTGCTGTTCGATCTGGTGCAGGACCATATCAACGATTTGCTGCGCGAGCTTGATCAGGCGCTGGAAGGCAAGGCCGATCCGGTCGAGAGGCTGCGCGCCTTCGTGGCCTTCCACGTCACCTATCACATGACCCGCAAGCGCGAGGTCTTCATCGCCAATTCCGAGCTGCGCAGCCTCGATGCCAAGAACTACGACGCCGTGGTGGCGTTGCGCGGCGCCTATGAGCAGCGGCTGGCGCAGATCCTCACCGACGGGGCGTCGGAGGGCGTGTTCGAGGTCGTCGACATCCAGGTCGCGACCTTCGCGATCCTGGCGCTGCTGACCGGGCTGTGCACCTGGTACCGGCCCGGCGGCCGGCTGACCCGCGACGCCATCATCGCAGCGCACGAGAAGCTGGTGCTGTCGGGCGTTGCGCCGCAGACCGCGGCCAGCCAGGCGAGCCACGGCAGCAACGGTCCGCGGACCGCAGTGGCGGGTTCGTGACCGTGACAGAGCGCCCACAGCTCGATGACATCGATCTGCGGATCCTGTCCGAGCTGCAACGCGACGGCCGGATCAGGATCAACGAGCTCGCCGAGCGGGTCGGCATCACGGCCCCTCCCTGCTTGCGTCGGGTCCGCGCCCTGCGCAGCCGCGGCGTGGTGCAGGCGATCCGCGCCACGCTCGACGAACGGCTGCTCGGCTATGAGGTGACGACCTTCGTCCTGATCCAGCTCGACAGCCAGAACCTGGTTGCGATCGAGGCGTTCGAGGCCGCCGTGGCGGAGGTGCCGCGGTTCCTGCAATGCTGGCGGATCTCGGGCGATGCCGATTTCATGCTGAGATGCGTCGCGCCCAGCGTCGACGACATGCGTCAGCAGTTGCTGCAATTCGCCGGCCTGCCCAACGTGCGTAAAATTCGAAGCTTTCCCGTGCTCGGCGTTTCCAAGGATGCGCCGCTGCCGATTCCGGGCGCCCTCGCCGCGCCAAGCCAGGCGGGCTGATCCGATCGCCGGCCCGGGTTGGTCGAACCAGTCGGTTCGGTCAATGGGGCCCGACTAGTGGGTCCACGGCTCCCAGCGGCGGAACGCAAAATTGTCCGCATAGGCGATCTGGCGGTGCGCCGAATCCTTCGGCTCGATCACCTGGTAGGCGATGCCCTTGCGCTCGCAATAGGCCACCGCCTCCTCCTTGGTATCGAAGTGCAGCGTGAGCTGCTGCTTCATGTCGGTCGACGAGGTCCAGCCCATCAAGGGCTCCACGGTGCGCGGCTGCTCCGGCTCGTAGTCCAGCTGCCACGCCTTGGTCTTGGCACGTCCCGATTGCATCGCGTTTTTGGCGGGCTTAAAAATGCGTGCGGTCATGGATGGTCGGCCCCGTGGGATGTGCAACATGGAAGCGATTTGAAGGAAACCGTCGGGATAGTATAGAGACACCGTTCAACGAACTGATCGGTGATTCCTCGATCTCGGAGGTCGCCTTCGCCGGACCGGTATAGTCATTCTACCGCGCTGTGACAATCTGGCCCCGGGGGCGCTCCGGAGGCTCTCCTTTGGGCCCGCGGGGCCAGATTGCCATAGCGCGGTCTTCTCGACAGCATCACCTCGAGGAAGCGGCGCCCCCATGGAAATCCACGCTCATTTGCCCGAAAAAGGACGTGACCTCCGGCTCGACCTGTTCCGCGGGATCGCGAACTGGGCGATCTACCTCGATCACATCCCCGACAACATCGTGAACTGGATCACGACGCGCAACTACGGCTTCAGCGACGCCGCGGACCTGTTCGTCTTCATCTCCGGCTACACTGCGTCCTTCGTCTATGCCCGCATGATGCTGGAGCGCGGCTTCATCGTCGGCGCTACAAGGCTGACCAAGCGGGTCTGGCAGCTCTATGTCGCCCACATCATCCTGTTCGTGATCTACATCGCCTCGATCAGCTATCTGGCGCTGCGCTTCGGCGATTCCGAGATCATCAACGAGTTCAATGTCGCCGGTCTCGTCGACAACGCTACCGAGACGCTGCGCCAGGGCCTGTTCCTGAAGTTCAAGCCGGTCAATCTCGACGTGCTGCCGCTCTACATCGTGCTGATGGGCCTGTTCCCGCCGGTGCTGTGGTTCATGCTGCGGCGGCCGAACTGGACCATGCTGGCCTCGCTCGCGCTCTGGCTGGTCTCGCGCCATTTCGGCTGGAACCTGCCCGCCTACCCGGCCGGCACCTGGTACTTCAATCCGTTCGCCTGGCAGGTGCTGTTCGTGTTCGGCTCGTGGTGCGCGATGGGCGGCGCGCGCGCCAACATGCACATCATCAACTCGCGCTACACGCTGTGGTTCTGCATCGCCTACATGATCTTCGCGCTGATCATGACGATGGCCGGCCGCTTCCCGGACTTCGGCGCGATGTTCCCGGACTGGCTGTATTCGGCCTTCAACCCGAACGACAAGACCAACCTCGCGCCCTACCGCTTCCTGCACTTCGTGGTGATCACGGTGCTGGTGATCCGCTTCGTCCCGAAGGACTGGTCGGCGCTGGAGTGGAAGGTGTTCGATCCCCTGATCGTGTGCGGCCAGCAGTCGCTCGCGGTGTTCTGCGTCGGCGTGTTCCTGTCCTTTGTCGGACATTTCGAGCTCTCGATGAGCTCGGGCTCGCTGTTCGCACAGATCTTCGTCAGCATCTCCGGCATCGCGATCATGACGATCGTGGCCTATTACATCTCGTGGTCGAAGCGGCAGGACAAGCCGATCAAGCCGCCGGCACAGAAACCCGCGGCGCCGGCGAAGGCGGCGTAACCCTCCCAGTTGAGCATGGTCGCGCAAACGCTTCGCGTTTGGTTGAACTGGATCGGCAGCGGAGCTTCACCTCTCCCTTGGGAGAGGTCGGCGCGTAGCGCCGGGTGAGGGGTCACGGTCTCTCGTTAGAGCTGCGCCCCCTCACCCGATTTGCTTCGCAAATCGACCTCTCCCCAACGGGGAGAGGTGAAGCGAGTGCGTCGCCAAAGCGCTTCGATCTCAATTCATCTTGCTCTAGCTTCCGCCGCGGCTGGGGTCCTGCGTGGTCGAGGAGACGATGGTGGCAACGTCGCCGAACGTCGTCATCACGGGCGTCACGACCTTGTGCATGGCGGTCTTCGACACCAGCGTGTCGTGCAGCACGAGGTTGTCGATGCCGGTGGTGAGGAAGCAGCTCACCGCATCCTGCGGCGTCTCGATGATCGGCTCACCCTTGACGTTGAACGAGGTGTTGATCAGCACCGGCACGCCGGTCAGCGCCTCGAACTCCTTCAGCAGGCGATAGAGCATCGGGTTGGTCTCCTCCCGGACGCTCTGCACCCGCGCCGAGCCGTCGACATGCACGATCGCCGGGATCCTGTCGCGCCACTCCGGCCGTACCGGCTTTGCGATCAGCATGTAGGGCGAGTCCTCCTCACCCTCGAAGATCTCCTTCATGCGCTCGGCCAGCACGATCGGCGCGAACGGCCGGAACGCCTGGCGGTGCTTGACGCGGCTGTTGAGGATGTCCTTCATCTCGGCCTTGCGCGGATCGGCGATCAGGCTGCGGTTGCCGAGTGCGCGCGGCCCGAATTCGGAGGGTCCTTGAAACCAGCCGGTCACGCGCTGGTCGGCAAGCAGCTTCGCGGTGTCGCGGCAGATGTTGTCGCTGCGCTTCGCATCGATCTGGATGCGCACCAGGAAGCTTTGCAGCGCGGCCGCCACCTCGGCGTCGCTGTAGCGCCGGCCGACATAGGCATGGTCCATCACGAACGAGCGGCGCTGTTTCAAAATCTCCAGCCAGCCGTAATAGGCGCAGCCGATGGCGATGCCGTCGTCGCCGGCGGCGGGCTGGATCCAGACGTTCTCGAAGCCGGCCTCGCGCGCGATCCGCCCGTTGGCCACGCAGTTCAGCGCGACGCCGCCGGCGATGCAGAGGTTCTTCGCGCCGGTGCTCTCGCGCAGCCAGCGCGCCCGCGCCAGCAGCACGTTCTCGGTGTCGTCCTGCACCCGCCAGGCGATATCCTCCCAGTGCCGCATCGTCGGGCTCTTGTCCCAGCTGCCGCTGTCGAGCACGAAGGGCTGCTGGTTGTCGGCGCCCCAGAACGGCACGTGCAGTCTGCCGTCCTTCATCTCGAGCAGATGGCCGACCTGCTCGCGGCGGCCATAGGGCGCAAGCCCCATCAGCTCGCCGCACTTGTTCCAGTCGCCGAACACATAGGTCGAGACGCGGCTGTACAGCGCGCCGAGACCCGGCATGTTGTAGAACTCGTCCGACAACAGACCGCGCGCCGGCTCCATGAAGACCTTCTTCAGGCATTCGAGCCTGGTGTCGTCGAACCTGTAATAGCTCTCGGACTCGCGGGCGAGCGGCGAGGCCGCATCCTGCGGATAGGACTCCATCGCGTCGGCCTGGTAGCTGCCGACGCCGTCGACGATCATCACGACGCCATCCTTGAACGGCGACACCGCGAACGCGCTGTAGGCATGCGCAAGGTGATGCGAGATCGACACCACCTTGTCGGATTTGGAACGAAACAGCGGATGCTTGATTGCCTCGTTGCGTTCGGCGATCGGCAGGAAGCCCGGCATGTCCTGGTGGAGCATCCGCTCCTCCATCTCGGGCACCGGCAGGATGTAGCTGTTGCGCACCACGAGATCGACGTCGTCGAGCGTGATGCCCTCGGCGGACAGGCAGTAGTCGATGACTTCCTTGTAGAAGCCGGAGGCGTGCTTCTCGCGGGTGATGCGCTCCTTGGAGATCGCGTAGGCGATCGCGCCGTCACGCAGCAGGCAGGCGCTCACGTCATGGTCGTAGACGTTGAGACCAAGGACGTAGGTGTGTTGTTTCGGCATGGGCACTCTTCAGGGAGGACTCTCAACGCTCAGAGAACATGATCGTGTCGACTTCAAGTTCGCGACCGCACTTTCCGCGGTTCGCAAATCTCTGCTTCTGCGATGCACAAATCAAATCGGCGCCAAGTCGATGCAAAGTCGATGCAATGCAAGATGAACAGAATGAACGGCGGATGAACGACAAGATGAGCGCAGCAACCACGTCGTCCTTTGCAGGCGGGAGTGTAACTTGACCTTACCTTTTGGTCTCAATAGAGTCGTTAAAGCTCGCAAGAACCTTAGTGAAAATATTGTCTTAGCATGCTCGAACCGGATGCCGGTGTCGCGCGTCTAAGCGAGACAGCCAGCATCAGTTCAGATGTTTGGAAGTGACTGGAGATCTTCAGAATGACTAAACGCTACAATATCCTGACTCGTTGCCTTGCAGCAGTCGCTTTGTTGTTCGTCTATGTCGCAAGCACCTCTGCCATCCTGGTTGGCGCCACCACCTCGTCGGCGCAAGCACAATGGCGCGGACGTGGCTATGGCTATCGCGGCGGCTGGGGTCGCGGCCGCGGATGGGGTTATGGTCGCGGATATGGTTATGGCCGCGGCTATGGCTACTACGGCGGTTATGTCGGTCCCCGTTGCTGGTGGACCCCGCGTGGTGTTCGCGTTTGCCGGTGGTAACAACCACCCGGCCGACACAAGCGATATTGAAGACATAAATCAGGTGCGTCGATTTCGGCGCACCTGATTTTCTTTTGGGCGGTACCTTTTGGGACTTAATCTTTTGGGACTTGGCTCGCCCGGACGCGCGCAACAGTCCATGGCGCGCAAGAAAGAGCCCCGGGAGACGCCGGGGCTCTAGTCACGGGAGAGAACGCTTCGGAAATCGGGACGCGAGGAGGAGCCGGCGGCCCGATCACCCAATGCATCTACTGCGTGCATGAGAGCAGATTCGGCCTCCTCAGGCTGTAGCCGTATCGCAACAACCTGCAGTAATGAACAGCCTGTCCACCGGTTCCCTCGCCCGCCGAAAACCGCCTGAGCCATGGCCTAACCGTCGAGGATGGCAACCGCCCTCGTCCACCCCGCCGACGCACGCTCGATCTTCACCGGGAAGCACGACACCATGAATCCGGTCGACGGCAGCAGCTCGAGATTGTGCAGTTTCTCGATGTGGCAATAACCGATGTGCCGCCCGGCCTTGTGGCCTTCCCAGATCAGACTGGCGTCCCTGGTTTCGGCATATCTCTTCGCGGTGAAAACGAACGGCGCATCCCAGCTCCAGCCGTCGATGCCGGTCAGCCGCACGCCGCGCTCGAGCAGATACATCGTCGCCTCATAGCCCATGCCGCAGCCCGAATTGACGTAGTCGGGCTGGCCGTATTTCGCGCCGGCGCTGGTGTTGACGACGACGATCTCGAGCGCCGACAGCGTATGCCCGATACGCTTCAGTTCGGCCTCGACATCGCCGGCGGTTGCAACGTAGCCGTCGGGCAGATGCCGGAAGTCGAGCTTCACGCCCGGCTGGAAGCACCATTCCAGCGGCACCTCGTCGATGGTCCATGATCGCTCGCCGCGGTTCATGGTCGGGTGGAAATGCCAGGGCGCATCGAGATGCGTGCCGTTGTGGGTCGAGAGCGAGACCTGCTCGACGGCCCAGCCCTGCCCGTCCGGCAGATCCGCAGCCTTCAACCCATCGAAGAACTGCAGCATGCGCGGCAGCCCCTGCTGATGGTCGATATACTGGATGGTCGGGTGGTTGCCGGGCGGATCGGCCGGAACGTCGTTCTGCAGGGGAACGGAGATATCGATCAGTCTGCGCGCCATGGTGCCTCCTCGCGGATTGGTCTTGTCAGGCTGGACTACCCTGCCAGCCCGCGCGCGTGATCGGCAAGCCACATCCGCTCGGGATCGCGGCTGATGACTCACCACCGGACTGCGGCAAGGCAGCACAACGTTGAACCTATTTCCCGCCGAGGCGACCCATGGGCACTGGGGATTTCAGGGCCCAGTATTCGACGGCGCCGTCCGGACGAAGATATTCCGTCCGGGCGGCGTTGTTGCGTCAGGCAAGACAATCTCGATCGAAGTTTGCTTGTGCACGTAGTCCCGCGCGGCCAAGCCACAGCCTGCCCGGTCAGCTCTTTCGATCAAGCTTTGCGATGGGATGGTCGGGGCAGCTGGATTCGAACCAACGACCTGCAGTACCCAAAACTGCCGCGCTACCAGGCTGCGCTATACCCCGACATTTCCGAGAAGCCCCGTGGATACACGCTTCAGCCAGCGCCAGCAAGGCACCGGTGACGGGCTTCGGGCCGCGAAATCGGCGGCGGTTTCCGTCCCGAAATCGCGTCAAGAAACCTAGTGACCGCCGAACAGCGGATGGCCGACCCGATCGCCGGGCTGGATGCCGTATTTCTGCGCGGTCCCGGCAATCACCTCGAGGACGCCCTTGGCGAGCCCCCGCGACGGAATGATCTTGGTCGACAGCGGCTCGGTGTTCTCGGCGATCCGCAGGATACGCCCGTCGGCGCGGATGAAGATCATGTCGAGCGAGATGTAGGTGTTCTTCATCCACATCGACACTTCCTGTTCCGGCGTGAAGTCGAACAGCATGCCTTTGCCGTCCGCGAGCTCCTTCCGGTACATCAGGCCGGTCTCCTTCTCCTGCTCGGTGGTCGCCATTTCGACGGAGAAGACGTGCACGCCCGATTTGGTGACGATCTCGAGCGGCTGGACGCTGGCTGCCTGCGCGGCCGGGGCCAGCAGCAGCGCGCCGAACATCATGACGAGGGAGGCCACCAGCCACGGGCGAAGCCGCCCAACCACGCGATCGAAATTCATCGACAAATACTCACACCGGGGAAGATTTTCCGGCGGACCCTAACCCGATGATTGCGGCAAATGCCAGAGCCCTGGAGGCTCGCCGGCGGCTCACGTTTCCGTCAGGGCGGACGACCGTTGTATTGGGCATGATCTTTTCGGAAAGCCGCTTCGCACTTTTCCGGATCATGCCTTTTAGTGCGACGACAGCGCCGACGGACCGGTCTCCGGGTGGATCTCGGCGGCCATCATGCCCTTGGAGCCGGGCCCGAACCGCACCAGCACATACTGGCCGGGGCGCAACTCGGTCATGCCGAAGCGGCGCAGCGTCTCCATGTGCACGAAGATATCGGGCGTGCCCTCGCCGCAGGTCACGAAGCCGAATCCGCGCAGCCGGTTGAACCACTTGACTTGTGCACGCTCGAGCCCGCTGGTCGCGGTCACCGTGACATGGGTTCGCGGCGGCAGCATCTGCGCCGGATGGATCGCGGTCGACTCGTCCATCGAGACGATGCGGAAGGCCTGGTAGCCCTTCGCGCGCTGCACGCACTCGACGACGAGGCGCGCACCCTCATAGGCGGTCTGATAGCCGTCGCGCCGCAGCACCGTCACGTGCAGCAGGATGTCGGGCCAGCCATTGTCGGGGACGATGAAGCCGTATCCCTTGGAGGCGTCGAACCATTTGATGACGCCGGAGACTTCGACGAGGTTTGCCGCGGCGTCGCCGAGACCGGAGAAGGCATCCATCGCCGGATCGCGCGGCCCGCTGCCGTACTCGCCTTGTCCAATCCTGCTTTGCCCAACTCCGCCTATCGGCGGCCCGCCGAGCTTCTTGGACTCAAATCCGTCCGACCCCATGACCCCGGACCCCACACATCAAATGCAGAGCGCCGACGTTGCGGCGCACCCAGTACACGCTGCTT
This sequence comes from Bradyrhizobium sp. INPA03-11B, assembly GCF_040446015.1. NCBI lineage: Bacteria > Pseudomonadati > Pseudomonadota > Alphaproteobacteria > Hyphomicrobiales > Nitrobacteraceae > Bradyrhizobium > Bradyrhizobium sp. INPA03-11B. Next base: position 8,568 of record NZ_JASGSR010000020.1, on the reverse strand, counting down.
TCCATGACCAACTCATTTGGACGCTGCGCGAATCTCTCAACCAAAAGATAACACTCCCGCTTCCCGGGCATAGCTAAAAAACGATTCTTGCGGGAACTATGAACAGGCTTGCACAGCCGCGAATCAATCCGGCGTCAGTTGCCGACGAAAGGACCAAGCGTGTCGCCGATGTCGTGACGGATCACCAGATCGGCGATGTCGTCCTGATCGGTCGGCTCGTTGTTGATGATCACGAGCCGCGCGCCGCTCTCCTTGGCCATCATCGGAAAGCCCGCGGCGGGCCACACCACCAGCGAAGAGCCGATCGCCAGCAGCAGGTCGCAATGCCTTGCGAGTTCCGTCGCGCGGCGCATCGCATCCTCGGGCATCGACTGCCCGAACGAGATCGTCGCGGTCTTCACCGGATCACCGCACTCCGCGCAGTCGGGCGCACCACCGGCCCTGTCGAAGTGCAGCTTCACCCACGAGAGGTCGTAGGCCTTGCTGCAACCGATGCAGCGGGCGTAGGTGGTGTTGCCGTGCAGCTCGATGACGTCATCGGCCTTGAAGCCCGACGCCTGATGCAGATTGTCGATGTTCTGGGTGATGATGCCGGGAACCTTGCCTGCCCGGTACAGCGACGCGAGCGCACGATGCCCGCGCCCCGGCTTGGCAGCCGCAAATGTCGGTTCCATCGCGAAGCGGCGCCGCCATGACTCGTCACGCGCCTCCTGACTGGCGACGAACTCGTCGAACGGGATCGGCCGCTTGCGGGTCCACAGCCCGCCGGGCGAGCGGAAGTCGGGAATGCCGCACTCGGTGGAGATGCCTGCCCCAGTGAACGGCACGATCGACGATGCCTCGGCAATCATGTTGCCGAGCCGCTCGACGCCGCTGCGCAGGTCTTTTGCAATCGAGTCTTTTGCAATCACTGAAGACGATCCGGTTGGTCGCCGCGACTATAGCACGGCCGCACCGATTGCGAGCTCGACCGTGACGCGAGCGATCAGGCCGCCTGCCGCCTCAGCATCATCACATTCCTGCACGGCCTGCTCCGCATTGACGCCCAATTCGCCCACGCCAATGCGCGCGGGATAGGACCAATACGATGAGGATGGGCAATGACGGATCTGGAAGAGCGCGTCGCGCGCGAGCGCGAGGAGATCGTCGCGCGCATCGCCAGCTTTAGGGCGACCCAGCAGAAGTTCGAGCGCGATCGCCAAGAGTATTACGACAACACGCTCGGCAACGTCTGGAGCGGATCTCAACGCAAGAGCGCCTGATGTCGTCCACGCGCGCTCCCCAGACGGCCGATGCGCGCGCGTTCCCGCTCTATCGCATCATGACGCACGAATGAGAAAGCCCGGAGCGGTGTGCTCCGGGCTCGTCGCCGTTACCAATAGTGGCGATAGTAGTGGTGCCGATAATACGGGCCGCGATAATAGGCGTAACCGTCGTCGTAGTAGCCGTAGCGCGGGCCGTAATAGCCGTAGCCGGGCCCGTAATAATAGCGTGGGCCGTAATACGCACCGGCTGCGCCAGCTGCGAGCGCGCCGGCAGCCAGACCGAACGCCAGGCCAGGTCCGATATGGCGCGCCTGCGCCGGCGCGCTGACCATCGTCGCGCCAACCGTCGCAACCGTCGCCAAAACTGCCAATGTCTTTTTCATGGGCAACCTCCTCACGTTGTTATGTGCACCAACGCGAGCGGATTGGGATGGTTGCAGCAAAACGCCTGTTCCGGTTCCCCAGCCATGCGATAGCGCAAAGCTACCATCGGTTAGCGCCGGAACAAAAACACAACCTCAGTGATTAGCTGTGATGTAAGCGAGGTTGGCATCGATGCCGGCATGGATGGAACTGCTGCTGAACGTGATGGGCTTTGCCGGCTTTATCGGCATCGCGATGTATCACAAGCATCCGAACGGGAAGCTGCCGGACTGAGCGTCGGCGTCGCCCCCGCGAAGTGCTGCGCCTCAGTTTGCCTTGCGCGCCTCTCCCGCCGTGCGGACCAGCCGGTCCGCCTTCACGAGCACCTTGCCACTGTCCGGCTGCGGCCGAAGCCAGAAGCTGATCACCACAAAGGCGGAACAGAACAGCAGGCCCACCACCATCACACGCCGGTGGGTCGGTCGGTCAGCGCTATGGAACGATGGCGTCATGGCTGTCACCTGCAACCATCCCTAGCGCAATCGCAGGTGGTGACAACGCAATGCCACTCTTAACCTAACTCGGTAGGGTTAGCGGTGGCCCGGTATGGCGCCGATGGGAACGTCCTGGTCGCCGGCTGCAGTGGAATCCACAACATATCCAGCGCTTGTCCGCAGCAAATTCACAGGGGCCGTAAGCCCGTTTCCTCAACAGGCTTCGGCTCTTGCCGCACACTCGTCCACAGCCTCGCCCGATCAGGCGTCCGCCAGGCGTTTCAGGGTCGCCTGGAAGCTCAGGCTGCGGGTTCCGACCAGCACGGTCCCGAACGCTTCGGCCTCGTCGCCGCTGAAGGTGCCGGAGAAGCCGCTCGTCACCTCGTGCCCGGCGAACAGCGGCCGGGCGAACGGATCGGAAAACGGGGAATGCTGGTTGGTCCTGAGGTGCCCCTTCCAGGTGCCCTCGCCGGCCCTGTAAGCGCCGATCGACCAGAAATACGGCCCGCCGCCGATCAGGAGACCATCCCGCAGGATCAGGACGCCACTGTCGCGGCCGCGCACGCCGTCGGTCATATGGATATGGATCGAATAGAGCCCGTTCCGCATCGATCGCGCCGTCCGGTCCTGAAGGGCTGGCAGTATGACGCCAAGCCGGGCGGCGCGCGAGCACGCCGATACCGCCCGGTCGCCGATTCGGGCCGAAAGCGCGGATCCAGACGCTAACAACTCGTTAAGAAAGCCCTGACAAGGTTCGGACCGCCGGAGGGAGAGAGCCATGCTCATTTACCCCGTACCTGTCGAAGTGACGCAAGCCAGGGTGCAGCTCGTCGTCGATCAGACGGCGAAGGAGCAGCCGCGCATCATCAGCGCCGATGTTCTTGACGTCTTCGCCGCCAAGAACAAGGCCGACCGTGATGCCGTCGAGACCATGCTCGACATCAAGGTGTGAACGCAGCGCCAGCGGAATGCGGGCCAGCGCAGGTTCGATCGCCAGAGGAACCACTCCAGGACCTGCGGGTCGTCTCCACTGAAACCAGGAGACAGCCATGAACAGGCTTATCGTCGTCGGTACTCTCGCCCTGATATGCGGCCCAGCGTTCGCCCAGAATGCGGGTCCCGCCCCGCAGAGCGGCATGGAGCGGCCTGAAAACACCAACGGGGCCACACCGAAAGGTGCGATGGACACCACGGGCATGGATGTGAAGCGAGCCAACGAGTCCGAGACAAAGGACACGACGACGCGTGGCACAGCCGGCGCTTCAAAGTCAGGAACCAATCCGCCGAAGCCACATTGACGAGCGGAACGGCGATCACACGAGTGGTGCCGGCAAGATCACCGCCCTGTCGGCTTTTGCAAGACCCTGCGAATCCCCCTCGCGGGGTCTTTCCTTTGAACCTTTTGCGCGCAGCGAAGACATATCGGCACTGGGGATTTCAGGGCCCAGCATCCGGCGCAGCGCTGTGGGACGAACATATTCCGTCTACGCGGCGCTGTTGCATTTTATGAATTCAACCTTAAGTTTGATCCCCAACAGTTGACGGCTCACGCCCTGAGAGATCCCCAGTCCGTCAACTGGGAAAGCCCCGCATCCAGCCTGCGGGGCTTTCTATTTTCCGGCCCCGGGAACCTTCTGTCCGCTGCGACATTGTATGCTTGGTTGCCGGCACGATCTCCCCAAGGCCGGTCGGCATCAGACCTCGCGAGCCCGCTCGCGGGGTTTTGCTTTTTTAGAGGATGTCCAACCTCGCGCGTCCTTGATTGGCGGGGATGAGCATTCGATGAGATAGAGGCGCGTGCCTCCAAGGCTCGACCACGAAAGCCCTGTCCTGGAATTTTCCTGGAATTTTCCTGGGCGGGGCTTTCTCGTATCACGTGCGGAGCATGCTTGCGGCGATGCGGCGGCGCATAAATTTAGATACTGCGCCAATTGGGCGGCAACCCCTGACTGCTAGCAAGGCGTGGCATCAGGGACAGCCCATGTCAGAAGACCAATCGTCAGCCGATCTCGCGCCGATCATGTGGAAATGGTTGGTGCGGCTGATCTGGTTCGGCAGCATCGGATTTTTTCAGTTCGCCGAGATCGAGCGATACCTGAGCGGCAACACCTGGCGCCCCTTTTTCGGCCTCTACGCCGGCCTGCTGTTCGCTCTCGTCATCTGGTTCATGGCCTCTGCGATCCGGAACATCGCTCAGCGCAGGGAGGCGCGGCACGGCCCATCGACCTGACGAGATTCCCTCGAGCCTTCACGCAATCGCGATCATGAATGGCGGGAAAGCACGAACGGCAGCGGGGCAGCCCCGCACGTTAGCGCTGCCCCTCGATGCGATTTGCTGCTAGTTTTCGTCCCCGACCATCCCGCCCAAACAAGCATCTTTGCAAGAATCTGAATCTGCCAGGAGGACAACAATGCGCTATCTCCACACCATGCTGCGCGTCCGCAATCTCGATGTCGCGATGAAATTCTATCAGGACGCACTCGGGCTGAAGGAAGTGCGCCGCATCGACAATGACAAGGGCCGCTTCACGCTGGTGTTTCTCTGCGCGGAGGAAGACCTCCATCTGCTCAAGTCCCTGCCGCAGACCCGCGGCGCGCCGCTGGTCGAGCTGACCTACAATTGGGACGAGGAGAAGTACGGCGAAGACCGCCATTTCGGCCATCTCGCCTACGAGGTCGACGATATCTACGCGACCTGCGAGAAGCTGATGAAGATGGGCGTCACCATCAATCGTCCGCCGCGCGACGGCAACATGGCGTTCGTGCGTTCGCCCGACCTGCACTCGATCGAGATCCTGCAGAAAGGCGATCCGAAGGCGCCGGCCGAACCGTGGGCCTCGATGCCCAACACCGGTCACTGGTAGAGCGCGAAAGTAAACGCCGCACCCGAGCGCACGTTCCTGTCTGCACGTCTCCACCGGTAACGGGCGGGACAATCTCTAGGCGGGACGATCTCTAGGAACGTGTCGCAACCGTTGAAGTTGCCTCCTCATACATTGAATGCGAGGAGGTAACGAGATGGGAAAGGGAATTTTGCTTTGGCTGTTGGGTGTGCCGATCCCGGTGATCATCGTGCTGTGGTTGTTGTTCGGTCGGTGACTGCGTTTTGATGCTGCGTATGAGCGAGGCTCTGCCGCGATGCGGTGGAGCCTCTTTTTTTTGCACTCGATACAATTCACCGCGCGCTTTTCCCCGACTGTTCGGCTAAGAACGCGCGCAAAGCACAACAGCGGGAAGAATCGCGTGATGGACAGCAAGCCGCAACTGACGATCTGGGGCCGGGCCAATTCGGTCAATGTGCAGAAGGTGCTCTGGTGTCTCGCCGAGCTCGACCTGCCCTATCAGCGCATCGATGCCGGCATGCAGTTCGGCAAGAACGATCAGCCTGACTATCTCGCGATGAACCCGAACGGCCGCGTCCCGACGCTGGTCGACGGCGACTATGTGCTGTGGGAATCCAATTCGGTGATGCGCTATCTCTGCATGGCCTACGGCCAGAGCTCGCCGATCTACCCGCAGGCGCCGAAGCTGCGCGCCGCCGTCGACCGCTGGCTCGACTGGACGCTGTCGACGCTGCAGCCGGTCGACCGCCCCGTGTTCTGGGGGATCGTGCGCACGCCGCCGGAGCAGCGCGACATGGTCAAGATCCAGAAGGACGCCGATGCCGAGGCCGTGGTGTGGCGCGTCGCCGAAGCGCAGCTTGCAACGCACCGCTTCATCGAGGGCGATCAGTTCACGATCGCCGACATCGCGATCGGCGCCTTTGCGCGGCGCTGGTTCGGCGTCGAGGGCCTCACCAAGCCGAAGCTGCCCAATCTCGAACGCTGGTTCGGCGAGATCGCGCAGCGGCCGGCCTTTGTGCGCATCGTCGCGCCGCCGATGTCCTGAGCGGCAAGGCGGTCAGAGCATAATCTTTTCGGAAAACCGCTTCGCACTTTTCCGGATCATGTTTCAACGTCCGCTGGACATCCCGGCGCCAACACTGACGGCGCCACCGAGTTTCACGCAGGTGTCGGTGCCTTCGACCTTGACGAAGCCCGGTCCGTACGACGCGCAAGGATTGCTGCGCGTCGCGGATTTTGACGGCAAGGTCCTGCCGGCATCGGGCGGCGTCTGGAAAGTGCGGCGATCGCCGGCTTGCGCGAGCGCTGCGGCGGGAAGCAGGACGGCGATGACGGCGAAACAGGTCTTGCGCATCCGGCCTTTTATCGCGCGGGGCCCAAAGAGGCTAGCGCACGAATTTGACGCCGAACGTCCTGCCCTCGCGCCAGACCACCTCGCAGGCGCGCCCGGTCCGGGCGTCGCGCGAAAACGCCAGCCGCAGCTTGGCCGGCAGCGTGTTGTTGTCCTGGACCGTGATTTTTGCGCCGGTCGAGGACATGTCCTCGACCACGCAGGGCCGCGCGGCGAACCCGCCATCGAGCGTGATCCAGCCGGACTGACGCAGCGATTTGCGCGTTTCGCGTTTCTTGGACCCAAGAGCCATCACATCATCCCCGGGCACACGCCTATCCCCGCGGGCTTACCAAAGAGTTGCGAAATCGTGGCGGATTGCAGCGATTGCGGGCTTGTTCACACCCGCGGGGACGGCGCGGCAAAGCCTCCACCCGAAAGACAATCCGTTCAATTGGCCGGATTTCCGGTTCGGCCCGTAATGGCGCTCCCTGGCGGCGGCAAGGGTGGCACGCAAATGGGGTAATCCACGCGCGCCTTTGAAACTCACTCGAACCTATGCTTTCCCCAAGGGGGGCGACGGCCGTGCACCGGCGGACGGACCGTGGTTTTGACGGCTCGCCCATAGAGATAGAGAAAGGCTTGTGCCGATGCTGGCGCGCTCACTGGACCGCCTCTTGCCGACGCTCAAAGCGATCAACGCCGACGTTTTCGCCAAACGCGCATTCGAGTTCGCGTTTTGGATGAAACTGCGGGCTCAGCAACGAATGTCCGGCATCTATGAACCCTGCTTCACCCAATTGGTTGATCTGGCCTTAGACGATTATCGCGGCAAGAGAGTGCTCGATATCGGCTGCGGCCCACTTGGTACATTAGAGTGGGCCGACATGACGATCGAACGCGTTGGCCTCGACCCGCTGGCTAACCTCTATCAAAAGCTGGGAACTGATAGCCACAAGATGACATATGTGACGGCTCATTCCGAAAGTATCCCCTATCCGGACGGCCATTTCGATATCGTCTCCTGCTTCAATGCGCTCGACCATGTCGATGATCTCGATCAAACAATCGCGGAGATCAAGCGAGTAGTAGCAAAGGGTGGAATATTCTTGCTGGGCGTCGATACTAACCACGCGGCGACGATTGCTGAGCCGATCACAATCGACTGGGGCATCGGTAAGAAATTTCACCCAGAGATGAGCATCGAAGTCGAGCGGCATTATGAACGGTCATCGAACAACTATATCGATGTGATGAATAGCAAAGCGTTTTTCGATCACGCCGATCCTCGCCCCCGGCCCGGCATCATCATTCTCAAACTTCGCAAGGTGCTTTAGTCCGATCGTCGCCGCAGTGGTCGACGCGCCGTCATCCGCTTCAATGAAATTGAGGAAAACTCCCAAACCATTTTGGCCGGCTGGGAAAATCATCGACAACCAGGGAAAAATCAGGCGCTTAAGCTGCCAATGGCGCTCCCTAGCGGAATCGAACCGCTCTCTCCACCGTGAAAGGGTGGCGTCCTAACCGATAGACGAAGGGAGCAAAACTCCCGGCAAATCAATACGTTAGACGTGAGATGCGCCGGACTGGCCGCTACCGGCGAACGGCTGCGACGGGCGAACGTATAGTGGCGATTGGCTGGACGGGCAAGCGTCCAGAACGCTTTTCCCGGATTGCCGGCGCCCGCAGGAGGTCACCTGCAGGACAATCCGGCCTCGATCGAGGTCCAGAAGCCGCAATGCGACGGCACATGCGCATGCGCCCGCGAACCGCCCACATGAATCAGGATGGCGGCCGCAAGCGCGACGACGACGGCGGGAACAATGAGTCTTCGGAACGACATTCTTCGGAACGACATGGGTCTGCGCATCGAACGACATCGTGGCCTAACTAAGGCCCGCAGGCCGGACGGCAGCAACGCGCTCCGCGTCAGCCGCTAGTGGTTGCTGGCGACGTCCTGACGATTGGTCTGCTGCGCGGCGGCCACTGCCGGCGTCCGCTTGATGCAGGTGCTGCAGATCACGAGCTTGCGCGCCAGCCGGTCGTCCGCATCCGCTTCCGACAATTGCGTCTCCGCGACCGCCGGTGACGTGTTGCGCGCATGGCGCCGTGGCGGCGGGGCATTCGGATCCTGCCCGGCACCGTCCCAGGCCAGCGGCCCGGTTCCGGACGGCGGTGTGGTCATGCTGTATTGCTGAGAATATTGCGCGCAGGCGCCGAGCGCGATCGGAAGAAACAGCACAGCGGCCTTGCGGGCCCAGTTCCGGGATGCA